>JAYTEX010000156.1:0-5122 GCA_043734785.1 Pseudomonadota bacterium
CCTGGAGCGGCTTGGGCCAACACCACATCGGCGGGAAATCGACGAACTGCCCATGGTATTCCGGCACGTCGTCGCTCCAAATACGCTTGATTGCCAGCATGCGTTCGCGTGTGACCTTCCAGCGATCGGCAAACGGTACGCCGTGGTCTGCCATCTCTTCGGCATTCCAGCCTGCACCGATACCGAACAGCAAGCGGCCGCCGGACAGTCGATCAAGTGAGGCGGTCGCCTTGGCCAGGTTGATCGGATCGTGTTCAGTGATCAGCGTGACGCCTGTCCCAAGTTTGAGCGTTTTGGTCACCGCCGCAGCAATCGAGAGCGCGACGAACTGATCATGGCTGTGCCAATACATGGATGGCAGTTCACCGCCGCCAATAAATGGCGTGCGGCGGCTCGTCGGAATATGCGTGTGCTCGGCGTAGAACAGAGACTCGAAGCCGCGTGCCTCAAGTGCCGGCGCGAGATCCTGCGGCTCGATACAGGTATCCGTTGGAAAGCAGACGATCCCGAAATCCATCGCGCGCTCCTCATCTCCACTGAATGGAGAGTCGTTGTGTGCGTGCCCGAACTGGGCACTGTCAAGTGCGACTGAACGCCAGCGGCGAAAGCCATGGCGTTGCATGCCTGTATCTTGCCACTGAATTCTGCGCCAGACCACCGCGCGGTGGCGACGGGCGACTGTGAAGTAAAGAGCGCTCGACGCCGGTATCACTATGAGAGGTGCCGTGGCCGGCCCATGGACAAAGATGTCTCGGTGATTTTTGTCTCACGCTGATTCATCATAGCCACGGGACTATGATTTTGGCCTCGGATAACCGAAAGAGAGATACCACCCCGATGGGGACAGATACGCGACGTGAACGGTTGATCGATGAACACGCAGCCGCATCCTGGATAGAAGATGGCATGACTGTCGCGCTCGGCGAACCCGCGCCTATGGCGCTGGTGCGCCAGATTGTGCGGCGCCGGGTACGCAACCTGAATCTCATTGCGAGCGGACTCGCGCTCGATCTCCTGATCGCCGCTGGCTGTGTACGCCAATCCATCAGCTACTACGCCGGCGGTGGCGCGGGGGTGCCTGTGATGCCGTGTTTTCGCCGCGCTGCTGAACAAGGCGCAATCGAAATTTGGGAGTGCGAAGAGGGAATCTTGACGAGTGGACTCGAAGCCGCGGCCAAGGGACTGCCGTTCCTCCCGTGGCGTGGCGGCGTCGGGACTTCGCTACCGCTGGTCAACCCGGATCTGAAAATATTCCAGGATCCGATCGCCGGCGAGACACTGATTGCCGTTCCTGCGATCAAGCCGGACCTCGCGATCATTCACGCCGCGGCCGCCGATACCTACGGTAACGTACAACATTGCGGGGGCCCCGGCTGGCTCGATCTCTTTCTCTGTCGCGCAGCCACGCGCACCATCGTGCAGGTTGAGAAAATTATCCCCAACGAGGCAGTGCGCAGCAATCCCTGGGCGACGACCCTGGCAGGGGCAGATGCCGTGGTACGCCTGCCCTGGGGCGCGCATCCGTTCTATAGTCGCGGCCATTACGTGCAGGATGTGGCGTTCGTCAACAATTACCTCACGCTGGCGTGCGCAGCCAACGAGGCCGCTGGGCAGTCCGCGTTCGAGAGATTGCTGGACGACTACTGTCGACAACCTAGCAGCCATGGCGATTATCTGGAACTGATCGGGATCAAACGGCTACTGACGCTCTACGAATATTGAGCAACGCCAGGAATACCCACTCATGCAGGACGAGTACACCGCGCAGGAACTGATGGCCATCGTTCTCGCGCGAGATCTTCGGGATGGCGAACACCTCCAAGTGGGCGTCGCGCTGCCGGTGGTGGACGCCGCAGTTCGCCTCGCGCATCTGCTGCATGGCCCCAACATGGAACTCATTTTTTTCGGCGCACGCATGAATGTGCATGCGCTCGAGCACCTGCCATTGCCGGCATTCGGCTGGGACAATCGCGTGGTTCGCTGGGCAGAATCCTACAGCGATCGCGGCCATCGCTTTGATCAGGTAAAAGATTGGGGACGTCGTGTGTTCTTTGTCGGTGGGATTCAGGTCGACCTCCACGGCAACATCAATCTCATCGGCATCGGCGATGATTTCAAGCGACTGCGCTTTCGTGGCCCTGGCTCGGTCGGCACGCCGACGCTGACCACCCACGTCGGCCGCTATTACATTGTGTTGAATCAGCATTCCCCGCGCACGCTGGTGCCGCACTGTGATTACGTGAGCGCCGTCGGCTGGGCGGATGGGGGCGCCGATGCGCGCCGTAAGCTCGGTCTCCCGGGCGGCGGTCCGAAATATTGCGTGACGCCGCTCTGTGTCATGGATTTCAGCGAAGAAGACAAGCATATGCGCCTGCATTCGCTACACCCCGGCGTGACCCTTGATGAAGTGAGCGCGTGTACGGGCTTTCGTCTACGCTTGCCGGAAAACGTGCCGACCACGGTACCGCCTAGCCGCGAAGAATTACACGCGTTGCGCACGCGCGTCGATCCGAGCGGCACCCTCCGCGGGATGTCGTAATGCCGGTGCATGAATGGCAATGGCAGCAGAAGCGCGCCGCGCGTGTAGGAATCCGCTGGCCCATTGCAGGCGCGCGTTGCCCGGCACCCGTCATAAGCGATACCCTGAACTGAGTTGTGCTTAGTACAGGAGCGTGTCATGGATTTTGGTTTGCTGCTTGCCTTCCGTAACCCAAAGCAATGGCTGCGTCCGTTCCACGAAATCTACCAGGAGCACATTGAGCAGGCCGTCTACGCCGAGGCCCTCGGCTACGACACCATCTGGACCACCGAGCATCATTTCGCCGAGGACGGGTGGTCACCCAGTCTGTTGCCGATCTTATCCGCGATGGCTGCACGCACCACGCGCATTCGGCTTGGCACGTTCATTATCGTATTGCCATTTCATCATCCGGTGCGCGTGGCTGAAGATGCCGCCACCGTCGATATCATTTCGAACGGGCGACTTGATCTGGGCGTGGGCCAAGGCTACTGGTTGAGCGAATTCGCGAGCTTTGGTATCTCTCGTAAGCAACGGGCCTCGCGCTTGATCGAAGGTGTCGAGGTCATCCACAAGTGTTTTACGGAAAAAAGCTTTTCCTACCAGGGTAAGTACTGGCAGCTCGAGCAAATCGAACTCAGCCCCCGGCCGCTACAGAAACCCTACCCCCCGATTTGGGTCGCGGCGATGGCGGAGAATTCGGTACGGCGGGCCGCCCGGCTTGGTTATCATCTCGCCGGGAGCGGTGGCGCGGATCTCCAGCAATTCTACGACGATGAACTCGTCAAGCTCGGTAAACGGGTTGAGGACCATCACATCGCGCAACTGCGTGCGGTATACGTGGCGGAAACGCGTGAACAAGCGTGGGACGACTGCGAGCAACACCTGCATTACATGATGTCGTTGTATGACCGCCGTTTTAAAGAGGCAGACGACATGAAATGGGGCTCCGAAGTCATGTCTGCGCCTGAGGTCCCCCCGATCGGGAAGCTGCGGCATGCGAAAGACATTTCGTTCTTCCAGGCCCCGCTTATCGTCGGGACACCCGATGACGCTATCGCGGAGATCGAGCGTTACACCGCACAGACACGCTGCACACACCTCAGTATGTGGATGCAGATGGCGGGGATGCCAGCGGAGAAGGCACGGAAATCGATGGCCTTGTTCGCCAAAGAAGTGATGCCACATTTTCGCAAACGCTGATGTCGATCGCGCGCGTCGGTTGTCAGGAGAATAAGCAAGGAGGAATTCGAGTCTTTATTCGAAATGACGAACAGCACCAGCACAAAATAAATTTGGACCAGTTAGAGATCTACATCCTTCCGATTGAGATTCGGGGCCAGGCTCGCTGCCATGGTGGTGAATAATCGCACGCGTTGACACTCCGAAAATATTCACAGAAACTGCCGTCGAACGGCACGGGGACGAAGCTCAGATGGCAGCTCGCGATGACTCCAGCGGGTGGCGGGTCAGCGTAGACACCGGCGGTACCTTTACCGACGTTGTGGTGGCTGATAACAGCGGTCGCTTCACGATTGGCAAGGCGCTCACGACGCCTGCACGCATCTTCGTCGGACTCCGCGCGGCGCTCGCGACAGCGGCTGGCGAACGCGGGCTCTCGCTGGCAGACGTTTTGCAGCGCACCGATGTTCTGATTTACGGCACCACCCACGCCACGAACGCCATCGTCACCGGCAATATTGCGAAGACGGCATACCTTACGACGGCCGGATTCCCGGATGTGCTGGTACTGCGCGAAGGCGGCAAGTTCAGCCCCCACGATTTCTCAAAGCCTTATCCCCCGCCTTATATCCCCCGGCGGCACACTTTCGAAATCACCGAACGGATCGATGCGCGCGGGGAAATCTATCTGCCGCTCGATGAGGCCCAGGCCGAGCATACGTTGCAGACGACCAAAGCGCGCGGCTTCGAAGCCTACGCAGTGTCGCTGCTCTGGTCGATCGCAAATCCAGTGCATGAGAAACGGCTAGGCGAGATGATCGAACGCATTCTGCCAGGGGTCCCCTATACCCTTGCGCATGCGTTGAACCCTATCCTGCGCGAATACCGACGCGCGTCCTCCACCGCGATCGATGCCTCGATCAAGCCGTTGATGCAGGCGCATCTTCGCGACATGCAGGCGGATCTGCGTGGCGCCGGGTATGGCGGCGAGATCCTCGTCAGTACGACGATCGGTGGGTGCCTCGACATTGACAGCGTCGTCGCGCGTCCAATCCATACGGTCCGCTCGGGCCCCGCGATGGGGCCAGTCGCCGGGCGGCGGTATGCGGAACTCGAAGGTAAGCACGAATCGGTACTGGTGGTTGATACCGGGGGGACGACCTTCGACGTCAGCCTGATCCGCGATGGCAAAATCACCATCACCCAAGAAACCTGGCTCGGCGAACAGTTCACCGGCCACATGCTGGGTATTTCAGCCGTGGATGCGCGCAGCGTCGGCGCAGGCGGAGGCTCCATCGGCTGGATCGATTCTGCCGGCCTGCTGCGGGTTGGCCCGCGCAGCGCGGGTGCGAATCCTGGCCCGGCATGCTACCAGCTCGGGGGCTACGAACCGACTGTGACCGATGCGGCGCTGGTGCTCGG
>JAYTEX010000157.1:0-3283 GCA_043734785.1 Pseudomonadota bacterium
CCCGATCGCGCCGTGCAGAGTGCGTTTACCTCTGCCTGGGAGAGGATCGACAAGGCGCTGTCCGGGACCACCAGCGCGTGCGGAACAGTCTCACTCACGACCAGTGACCAGGGTTAGGAAGTCGTTTTAAGTTTCGCACCTGGAGTGAATTCCCTAGTTGAAGTTAAGTCATGATCCTATAATAATGGTCATACAGATCAATTTATTATGGAATCATAATAATAAACTAGTTAAGATTTATCATATAACTATTGGTAATTTTCCGAAAAAAGAGTTGTTACTGATGAAAACTAATGTAATTTCTGAAGATTGGAATGATTTAGTTCAAGAACTCAAGCAGTTAGAGACTTTCTTTCCAATGTTAGGTATCTACGGAGAGCGTGATGAACTCCACGACGAGGTCTTGGAACTTGAAGAGCTGATAACGGCGGCGGGCATCCCTGAAGATGAGCACTCTCAACGGGCGCTCACTTACCTGCGGTCCGAACTCACTAAAAAACGCGGCTTTCTCAGTAAGTTAGCTTAGGCGTCGAGTTTCCGCCGAACCACTCGCCGCTTAGCGCAGGGCATCAGCCTTTTCGACCAGAAGGCGGGAGAAGTCTGCCGCCAGTTCTGGGTGTTTCAGGGCGTAATCGACAGTCGCTTCCAGGTATCCCAGCTTCGACCCGCAGTCGTAACGCCGGCCTTTGAACTCATACGCCAGCACCTGTTGTCGTTCCAGCAGTTTCGCAATGCCATCCGTTAGCTGGATTTCCCCACCGGCGCCTCTTTCAGTACGCTCCAGGATCGACATGATTTCTGCAGGCAAAATGTAACGGCCAACGACCGCGAGATTAGAGGGTGCGACTGCCGGCTTCGGTTTCTCGACGATCGTCTGGATTTTCGAGACTCTGCCGTCGACCGGTTTGACTTCGACAATACCGTACTTATCCGTGTCCTCGGGCGGCACCGTCTGTACCGCAATCACGCCCGTGTTGTAATGGGCAAACACCTCCACCATCTGCTTGAGACAGCCGGTGTCGCCACCATCGATCAAATCATCCGCCAGGATGATGGCGAAGGGCTCGTTACCGACGGCCGGTTTGGCGCACAGCACCGCATGCCCGAGCCCTAGGGGCTCCGCCTGCCGGATGTAGATGCAGGAAACATACGACGGGAGAATATTTCGCACGATCTGGAGCAAGGCGGTCTTGTTGCCTTTCTCGAGCTCCGCTTCCAGTTCATAGGCTTTATCGAAATGATCGGGAATTGAACGTTTGGTTCTGCCGGTGACGAAAATGAGCTCTTCGATGCCGGCTTCCACTGCCTCCTCCGCCGCATATTGAATCAGCGGCTTATCGACAATCGGCAACATCTCCTTGGGGTTTGCTTTAGTGGCCGGAAGGAAACGGGTCCCCATTCCCGCCACGGGAAATACAGCCTTACGCACACGTGAACTCATGGACTACCTCGCCTGAATGCCAATACCGTACTTGGAGCGCTCGCCGTAGGATCACGCGGGGTCACAAATCCAGGCACCGCCGCGCGCAAAAGTTGCGCGATCTGCTCATTGCTATCGAACCGCTCACAAGCGCCCTCCAGTGTCGCGAGGATTTCGTCGACGCGCGTCACATCCACGGGCGAATGCACCGCAAGCAGAACTTTCTGATGGGTCGTCGGCACCAGTTCCTCATCGCCGTGGAATAACTCCTCGCGCAGCTTCTCGCCTGGGCGCAATCCGGTGTAGACAATCCGGATATCTTGACCCGGTTCGTGCCCCGACAGTCGGATCATCTGCTCCGCAAGGTAGCTGATATTGACCGGAAGACCCATCTCGAGCACGAAAATTTCACCCCCCTTCCCGATGGCCGCTGCCTGCAAGATCAGTTGGGATGCCTCAGGAATGGTCATGAAGTACCGACTAGCCTCTGGATGCGTGACGGTCACCGGCCCACCGCTTCTAATCTGCTCCTGGAACAGCGGCACGACACTGCCCGCTGAGCCCAATACGTTGCCGAACCTTACCGTGATAAACCGCGTGCGCGAGCGTTGATTCGCCGCCTCACACACCAGTTCAGCGACTCTTTTGGTGGCGCCCATCACGCTGCTGGGCCGGACCGCCTTATCGGTTGAAATGAGAACTACGCTTTCGACTTGATGGCGCGCTGCGGCGTTCGCGATAACCCGGGTGCCCAGTACGTTGTTTTTAACGCCTTCGCGGACCTGCTGTTCCACGATGGGCACGTGTTTATAGGCCGCCGCGTGAAAGACAATCTGAGGAAGTTCGCGCGCAAACAAGCATTCAACGGCTGCTTTGTCGCAGACATCGCCAAGCACGAAACCAAACTTCAAGTGCGGATGCGCGGCGCGGAGCTCGCGTTCCAACATATAAAGGCCATGTTCGTTCTGTTCAAGAACGATCAAGCGGCTCGCGCCAAGACGTGCCACCTGTCTGCAAAGCTCTGCACCGATCGACCCGCCGCCACCGGTGACCAGAACGGTTTTACCGGCCAGGTTGGTCTGGATGGTCGGCCAGTCGAGTACTACCGCCGAACGGCCGAGCAAATCGTCGATCGCAACCTGCCGAATTTCGCGCAGACCCAGTTTGCCGGAAACCACATCCTGCAGACGCGGCAAAGTCCGAAAAGTGCATCCCGCACGCTCGCAGACTTCCACAATGCTTTGCATCTCAAGGTTATTGGCGGACGGAATCGCAATCACCACCAGATCCACGCGATAACGTTCCACCAGCGCCGGTAGATTCTCGACCACGCCGAGCACTGGCACGCCATGGATGCGGCGCCGCGCCAGCGCGCGACGGTCATCGACGAATCCAACGGGGACATACTCCGCATCACGGAGCATATCACGCACCAGTGTCTCGCCCCCTTCGCCGGCCCCGACCACGATGACGCGCGTGCCATTGCCAATCTGTCTCAAGCTCAGCGTCCGATCCTTGAAGATGCGATAGGAAAGTCGTGGTGCACCCAAAAGTAGGAGGAGGAAAACGGGGTACAGAATGAGGATCGAGCGAGGGATGTCCGTCAAGCGATTAACGAAAAATAGCGCAATGGTGACGAATACGGCCCCAAGCACAGCGCTGCGGATAATGTTCCATAAATCCTGCAGACTCGCGAATCGCCATAAACCGCGATATAAACCGAACTTCCACAGCAGCAGCCCCTGCACGATGAGGACGATCGGCAGTGCGTTGAACCCACTGGCAAGGAACGGCAACGGTGGCACTTCGAAATTGAAGCGCGCGAACAGAGCCATGCACCACGCCACCACGACCATCCCGAGG
>JAYTEX010000158.1:0-20591 GCA_043734785.1 Pseudomonadota bacterium
AGCATCAGAACGCGCATCGGTTACGACCCCCAGCGCTGCTGGACGGTCTGCAGCACGAGTTCGACGGATAAATCGTTAAGCCTTGGTTGCTGCAAGCAAGCGACCTGCCGGCCGAGCGGTGACACGAAGCCGGGATCAGACTCGCTGGAGTACAGCACCACGCAAGCACAACCGGTCGCCGCGATGACATGCATCGGCCCGGTGTCATTACCCACCGCACCCACGGCACCGCGTGCCAGGCTCGCGAGCATGGGGATCGACGTCCTTGCCGTGAGATCGATGATCGATGGCAACTGTTGCGCAATGGCGCGATTGGCAGCGGCATCAATGCCCGTGCCAAGCAGAACCGGCACGATGCCTCGCGCAACAATCTGCGCCGCCAACGCTGCGTAGTGTGCGACAGGCCAACGCTTGCCCGGTCGATGAGCTGAGCCGCCTGCCGCCAGCAACGCGTAACGCGGCGGCAAGTCGAGGGCGGATAGGTCTGCCTGCAACCAGCTTGGATCCGCCATCGGCGGCACCACGATCCCCAGCGCCTCGAGTTGCGCTGCGTACCAGGCTGCGCGATGCGCGCCGGGCGGCCTGGGCGGTCGCGGATGCGCACAGCCAGCGACCGGGCCGGCCCACGCAGGGCGTGCAGGCCACAGAAAGCGGAAATACCATGCGGTACGCCGGGTGCCCTGCAAATCGTAGACGCGCGTAAACCCTGCTCGTTTTAATCCGCGCGCAAGCTGCCAATGCCCCAGTGGCCAGTCATCACGGGGATCTTCGAGAATGTCATCGAACAGGCTGCTTGCGGCGGCAAGACTGCGCATGCTCGAAATGGTCAGCAGGCTCAAATGATCTGCGCGATGATGCGCGCGGATCGCGCGAATGGCCGGTTGTGCCATAAAAAAATCGCCCAAGGCCCCAAGCTTGATGATCAGGATTCGCGACATGCGCGCGATGCCAAAAGCGGAACGGTAGCGTTCAAGGCGATGGCAGCGAAGATAAGCCAAGCCAGCCAGGTGCTGCGCCACAAAGGATAGCCGACACACCAGATGCTCAAAGCAGCGGCGATCAGCGCGAGACCCGCGGCGCGCGCGGTTGGGGGATAATCCATGAGCCGCCACAACAGATATCCCAGGCAAGCATAAAAAAACACCAGGCCGGGCAAGCCGAGTTCCAACTGTACCTGCAACAAGACATTGTGCGGATACATCGGAATCACGCGCGGCATACCGGTTAATGGCATTATCCCGGCTTGGGCCGGTATTTTTCCGCTATTGCTGAAGCCGAAGCCGAGCAGCGGCCGCTCAGCGATCAAATCCCCCACCAGCGCCCACACGTCCACGCGATGTTGCAGCGAGTGATCCGAGATCCCATCGGTCAGAATAGGCAGCGATAACAACTGCGGTGCCAAGCCGTGTGTGAGCATCACGCCCGCCGCAAGTGCCAGCGCGCAGAGTTGCGGCTTCAGTCGCGCGCACCAGAACGTGATCCCACCCACCACAAAAGCCAGGCGCGGCGCCATGCCGTCGCCGGCAAACACGGCGCTAGCGATCACCACCAAGGTAATACCCCCAAGCACGCGCCAGGGTCGCGACAATTTCGCGCAGAGCTGCGGGATCAACCAGGCCAGTATCGCGAGCGCGGCCGCTGGCACATTGGTCTTAATCGCGGGTGGAACCGCTAATGCGCCCGTGACGATGCTGCGCAACACCACGTTACCGAAGGTCTGCACCGCAAGCAGCAGCGCCCCTAGCAGACACCCGAGGAGCAAGGCCTTGGCGTTGGTTGTTACCGATTTATCGAGTGCCACGAGCAGCACAGCCACCCACACCAGCGGCAGGCATACGAGGGCGAACGTGAGCGCCTTGTTCAGCGCAAGCGCGCTGTCGATAGCCCACGCCGCGCTCAAGCTCCCCAGCAGCGCAACACCCAACACCAGCAGAAACATCGGCGCTTTCCAGGCCACGATTGAAGCCAGAGGGCGATGCTGAATTGCGAGCCAGGCGAGCGCATACAACGAGACTACGACGCCGATCGTGGCAGGACTCACCGCCATGATGACGGGAACTGCAGCTAGCATCGGCGCCAGACCGGCAACGGCGAGAGCTTGCGGAGATTGGAGCGGCGTAGCCGTGGGGGAGGACAACAGTAAGTTAGCGGTGCATTCGGTGAAGGCCTATGTTAATGGCGAGTCGCGCGCATTTCCATTATCCTGCCGGCGCCCGCGCAGCGCGTCGGCGCTCCACGCGCCATAATTTCCAAATCTGCGAACCATGCCAAACACTGCCTCGATACCCCATTGGCAATCAGCCTGCTGGTCCTTGAGCCTGCTCATTTTAGTGGTGACTTTTGGTGATGTGCTGATCCAGGAAATGCACGGTACCGCGGCTTTTTACGCGGCACTCGCGCGCGAAATGCTCGATCGCGGCGATTTTCTGGCGCCGTTCCAGGGCGCGCAAGCTTATCTATTGAAACCCCCGCTGGCGTTGTGGTTGAGTGCGATGGCAGCGGCCTTATTTGGCATTAACGATTTTGCGATGACGCTGCCCTCGCGTCTCGGTGGCCTCGGCTGTGTCGCGCTTACCTATCTGCTTGCGCGACGCTACTTCGGCCCCGCTGCGGCCTGGTTTGCGGCGCTCATTGTCGTCACCAATGGCATCTACATTCAGTTCACGACGAACTTTCGCATGGATTCTTTGATGACGCTCGGTGCGTTGCTAATCCTGTGGGGGTATCTGAACCTGCAGCGCAACCGTGGTGCCGCCGCCTTGTGCGGTGGGATTGCCCTTTCGGCACTGACCAAAGGGCCGCTGATTTTCGCGATGTTGTTGATGTTCATCCCGCATGCGGTGGTCGGTGGTCAGTGGCGAGCGCCTGCGCGTAGCCTGCGCTATTGGGCTTTGCTGCTCGTCTTGCCAGCCGCCTGGTACGGCTATCTATGGCTTGCCCATGGCGCGGCGCTCACCGCCCAACTCAACTATGACTTCTGGCGTGACGACACAGCGATCGGCTTAAGCGCAATCGATTCGGCCATGCTCGAATATTTGATCAAACCCCTGCACCGCTTATGGCCATGGCAGCCGCTGATGGTGCTGGCATTGATGTATGGCTTTGCTATTTGCTGTTCGCGGCGGCCGGTCGCGAAGCGCGCGGATATTGCGCTTCTGCTCGGGCTCTTTATCCTCAATTACGGCATTGCCGCGGTCAAACCCGATCCCGATGTACGCTACCTTTATCCGTCGTTACCGTTGATTGCGATCCTGTGCGGCGGCTTGCTCAGCCATTGGACTCGCGAAACCGTGCCGCGATGGATAGTCAACACCAGTCATGGCCTATTGGCACTAGCGGTGATCTATGCGGGTGTTCTGAGCTATCGGGGGGCTGCAGACCAACAGGGCTTGCGGGCCATGCAGGCGCTCGTCGCGCAGGCACCAGTGACCTCAAGCAACAGTGTGGTGATTGTGGATACGCTGCCGCCGCTGGATGCGCCGCGCCGTAACGATCCAATGCCGGACAGCGTCTACTACTACTTTGGACTCACGCCGCTTAGGGTTATTCAGCCGGTTACCCTTGAAGCGCTACCGGCTGCCGTTCGCTATGTCTTCGTGCGGCGTAAACGCCTATACGAACAGACTTTGCAGGCGCTAGGGCTGCGCGCAGTCGCGCGTTCCACCAAAATCGCCCTATTCGAGCGGCCCTGACAGCGCTGCATATACCGCGAGCGTCTCTCGTTGCATGCGCGCGAGTGTGAAGGAAAGTGTCTGCGGCACGGGCGGGCAATGCGCGAGCAACTGGACGGTCTTTTGCGCTGCCGCAGCAATATCTCCCGGCACCACGAGGCCGATCGGAAACACCTCGCGCAAAATTTCACCGGTGCCGCCATGGTCATAGCCAATCACCGGACGCCCAAGGCTTAGCGCTTCGATCGTTGTGCGGCCGAAGGCCTCCGGTTCGCGGGTTAGTGAATATACCAGCTCGGAACTCGCAAGAATTTCGCGGAGATCGCTGCGTTGGCCGAGGAAGCTGATGCGGTTTGCAAGACCCTGTGATTGCGCGAGCGCTTTGAGTTCGGCCTCAAATTCACGCTTGCGCGGATGCGGCCCACCGACGATCAAGCCATGCACCGGCCAACCGTCGCGCACCAGACGGCCTACCATCGCGATGAAATCTTGTTGGCCTTTCCAACGGGTCAATCGCGCTGGTAGACATAGCACGCGTTGCCCAATCAGCGCCGGATGTTCGTCGCGCCATTGCGCGAGCCAGTCCGCGGATGGCTTAAATCCGTGCGCATAGCGCTCGCCATCAACGCCGCGTGGAATCATTACCACGCGTTCGCGCGGTGTGTCGGGATAGGCTCGAAAAATATAGTCGCGGATGAACTCAGAGATAGCGATCACGCGCTCGCCAGACACCATGATTCGGCTGTAACGATTGACCGTATAGGGACCATGTACGGTCGTCACCCAACGTGGGCGGCGCGGCGCTTCAATACCGCGTAGCGCGAATTGACCGATCCAGGCCGGAAGCCGCGAGCGCGCGTGGACCACGTCGACCGCCTCCTCCAACATTAACGCGCGCAGCCTACGGATCATGCATAAGCTCGACAGGCGCTTGCGACCGATTGGCAAGGTCACATGGCGGGCGCCCGCCGCTTCGAGCTGTGGCACCAGACGGCCACCACCGGAAACGACCAGTGCGCGATGACCCGCCTTGACGAGCGCAGATGCGATCTCGAGCGTGCCCTGTTCTACGCCGCCGACCTCCATTTCGGGCAGGAGCTGCAGCACCGTGCGGGACTGAGTGTTCATGGCCAACGGGCCAGGATGAGATCCGCGCAGCGCGCGGCCTCGGCGAGCGACGGTCGCGGCGCGACTAAAGGCTGGCCCTGCAGCCAGCCCTTGAACGAGGTGACCTGGCCACGATTGACGAGCGAAGTCGCGAGCGCAGAGATGCGATCGACTCTGCGCACGGGCACTTCAAGCAGACCGACGCCCAGCCCAGCAGTCAGCGCTTCAAAGATCATCGATACACTGTCGAGCGTCACCCATGCCGAGCGTGCCGCGCCGAGCGCGCCCACCAGCCAGTCAGGTGGCGAACTCGCGCTCGGCTGATAGGCCACCCCGGGCGCCACGAACTGCGCCAGTGCCGCGCGCGTACTGGCTGGCGTACGGCGGGAATCGCAGATCACGAACGCGCGCGTGGGGCTGCCGAAGATGATCGATGCAAGCTGTTTCAAAAGTGCCGGTTCGTCCCAACCGTGGTGTCGGGAAGGACCGCCGATCAACAGCAAGGTGTGATCCTCGCGGGAGATGGTCTGGCGCTGCAGATCGTTAATGACCCCAAAGGTCGGTTCGACGTGGGCGCTACGGCGGGCCCCATCATGCTCTGGCACGAGACAAAGATCGAAACACCCACGCGGCAGCCCAGGGCTCATGCAGTAAATCGCGCGCCCGCCGAATGCGCGGCGCGCGGCGAGCAGCGGCCACTGGCAGGCACGCCCGGCGCCCACCAGTAAGGCGGGTGTTGGTGCGATCGCTGGCAGCGGCCAGGTGCCGCGCAGCCAGTGCCAAAAAGGGGTACGAATCGACGCTACCGCGAACTCCCGCACCGCCAGCGCACGGCGCGCGCGCAAAGCCGCGATCAAACCTGCGGTCTGGCGCTCATGTCCGGCTTTCCCGTCGCAGAAGCGCCACACCTCGATCGGCGTGTTCACCTGGCGCCGCGGGGATCAGGTACAGAACGTGAGCCAGCCATCCGGGCACGCGCGTTTGCCTTGCACGGTATCGAGATAACCACGCTGCAGTCGCAACGTGATCGGGCCTGGACGGCCGCTGCCGATGGTCCGATTGTCGAGTTCGCGGATTGGCGTGACTTCGGCCGCAGTGCCCGTGAAGAATGCCTCGTCCGCAATATAGAACTCATCGCGCGTAATGCGCTTTTCGACGACCGAGATCCCTTCCTCGCGCGCCAGCCGCATCACGGTGTCGCGGGTGATGCCTTCCAGTGCACAGACCGGATCGGGCGTGTAGAGGATCCCGTTGCGCACCATGAAAATGTTCTCGCCGCTGCCTTCGGCCACCATGCCTTCATGATCGAGCAGCAACGCTTCGTCATAGCCATCGTGCGCGACTTCCTGCAGCGCCATGATCGAATTGAGGTAGTTGCCGGTGGCTTTGGCTTTCGACAAAATGCTATTGACGTGATTGCGCGTGAACGAAGAGGTCTTGATGCGGATCCCTTTCTCGAGTGCGTCGCCGCCAAGATAAGCGCCCCAGAACCAGGCGGCCACGGCGACGTGAACCGACAGGTTGGAAGCATGCAACCCCATGCCCTCGGATCCGTAATAGGCCAGTGGGCGCAGATAGGCAGTCTCAAGCTTGTTGAGCCGCACGCAATCCACGCAGGCCTGCCGCACGCTCGCCTGATCAAACGGCACTTTCATGTTCAGAATATGCGCGGTATCAAACAACCGTTTGATATGGTCTTCGAGGCGGAATATCGCCGTCCCGCGCGCGGTCTGGTAGGCGCGAATGCCCTCGAAAGCGCCGACGGCGTAGTGCAGCGAATGGGTCAGTACATGCGTGTTGGCGGCGCGCCAATCGACCATCGCACCATCCATCCAAATCACGCCGTCACGATCGGCGAAACTCATACTCTTCTCCTTAATCTAATAATGCATGACGCGCGACCAGACCGCCGATACGGCCTGGCGCTCTCGGTTGAAGCCTGCATTGTCAACCAGGCCATCAATTTCCTGTAATGCGCAGCGATGGGCCTCGGCGCGGTAGGTGAAATACGCCGCGCGCAGCAGATCGCTGTCCACGCGTGAAATGAGGCCGAGATCAGCAATCAAATCGAGGAGGCGCAGATTGTCGGTATAGACGCTCAAGACCTGGTAGCGCCAAGCCCAGCGCAGCACGGCATATTGCACCATAAATTCGATATCGGTAATACCGCCGACCCCTTGTTTCAAATCGAAGGTCGTTGCATTCGAACGGTCGATTTCTTGCCGCATGCGTTCGCGCATTGCCGCGATCTCCGCGCGCAACGGGACGGTTTCGCGGCGCTCGCGCAGGATCCTGCGGCGCACCGTCTCGAAGTGTTCGCGGGTTTCGGGATGACCGGCAATCGCGCGGGCCCGCACCAGGGCTTGATGTTCCCAGGTCCAGGCTTCCCGCTGCTGATACTCGGCAAATGCGGCCATCGAGGTGACGAGCAGGCCGGCCGCGCCGCTCGGGCGCAGGCGCACGTCGAGTTCGTAGGCGGTACCGGCAGGGGTGCGGGTCGCCAGCAGGTGGATGATGCGCTGCGCGAGCCGAGTGAAGAACACCTCATTCGAAATAGGCTTGGCACCGTCCGTTTGTTGTGATTGATTGTCGCTGTCATGCACGAAAACCAGATCTAGATCCGAGCGATAACCGAGCTCGAGCCCGCCGAGTTTGCCATAAGCGATGATAGCGAACCCGGCCGACTCGGTTCTACCATCGCGCCGGTTGCCCGGGCGCCCGTGTTTCGCGACCAATTCATGCCACGCAAGCGCGCGCGCGCGATCGATCAGGACTTCGGCGATCCAGGTCAGATGATTGCTCACTTCGGCGATCGAGAAGGTCACCATGAGGTCACAGGCGGCGACGCGCAAGACTTGTTGGTGTTTAAACACACGCAGCATTTCCATCACGCGCTCCAGACCGTCTTCTTGTGCGTTCGCAAGGGCGGCGTCGAGCTGGCTTTCGAGTCCGCTGCGCGAGGGCGGTGAAAATAGATTGCGGCTGTCGAGGAGTTCGTCGAGTAGGATGGGGTTTGCCGTCAATTCGCGTGCGATCCAGGGACTCGCTTCGCACAGATCGACCAAGCGCTTGAGCGCGCTCGGGTTGTCCGCGAGCAAAGCAAGATAGACCGACCGGCGCGCGACGGCGCGGACAAGTTCGGCGAGCCGGCTCAAGGTTCGGGCACCCTGCGGACGATGCGCGCATTCAACCACCAGCGCGGGCATCAGGCGGTCAAGGCGCGCGCGGCTTTCCTGACTCAAGCGGCCCAGAAAGCGTGGATCCTTCAATTGCGTCAGCACCCGTGACGCCTGTTCTATATCGGCAAATCCCGCCAGCGAGAGCATTTCCTGCGTACGGTCAATATCCAGCCCGTGCCGCCACAGCAGATCGGTCGCGGGAGACCTGGGCACCTGCCCTTCGAGCGGGCTGAGCAGGGCTGCAAAGCTGTGGCGTACCTGTGCACGCTGGGCATCTAGCGCTATCAGAAACTCGGTCCATTCGAGGAATCCCATGCCGTAAGCCAGGCGCGCACGTTCGTCGGCGGTGGTGGGCAAGACTTGTGTTTGCGCGTCGCCGACCTGCTGCAGCCGATGCTCGGTCACGCGCAGAAATCGATAAGCAGCGATGAGCCCAGCCACTTCGCTTGCCGCGATCAGTCCGAGTTCACCGCACACAGTGAGCACGGCAACAATGCCGCGCTGACGCAGGCGTGCTTCGCGACCGCCTCGGATCAACTGGAACATCTGGCCGATAAATTCGATTTCGCGGATGCCGCCCGCGCCGCGCTTCACGTCGTGTTCCAGGCCGTACTTCGCGACTTCGGCATTGATCAGTGCCTTCATGTCGCGCACCGCCTCCAGCGCGCCGAAATCGAGATAGCGCCGGAATACGAAGGGCCGCGTGATGGCGTCCAACGCCTGGAGATCGCGCGGATCACCGTCGATCACGCGGCCCTTGATCAGCGCATACCGCTCCCAGTCCCGCCCATGCACCTCATAATAGTGTTCGAGGGCGCTGAAACTGGTGGTCAGTGCACCGCTGTCGCCGAACGGGCGCAGCCGCATGTCGACGCGATACACGAAGCCGTCTGCGGTGGTGTCGTTTAGGATCGCGATGAGCTTTTTGCCGAGCCGATCGAAGAACTCCTGGTTGGCGAGGGCGCGCGCGGCGCCCGTCGTGTCGCCTGGTGCGCGATACAAGAAGATGAGATCAATATCGGACGAAAAATTGAGCTCCTGTCCGCCGAGCTTGCCCATCGCGAGCACGATCAGGCGGACAGCCTCGCCCTGTTCGTCGCGCGGCGTGCCATAACGCGCCGTGAATACACCAGACAACCAGTCCACCGTCGCGCTCACCAAGGCATCGGCGAGGGCCGACAATTCGCTCACGACGTCATCGAGATTCGCCACGCCTGATAGATCGCGACAGGCGATCCGCACGAGTTCCTGGTTTCTGACTCGCCGCAGCGCCGCGCGTGCCGCAGCCTCGGTGGTGTCGGCCGTCAGCCAAGGCGTCAGTAGCGCGCGATGAGCGGCGACATCCTTGACCAGTCGCAGGTTTTCATTGTTGCTCAGCGTGACAAAGGCTACCGGCTCACGGATCGCGTACTCCGCGACAAATGGGCTGGTGGCGAATAAGCGGCTCAACATGGCCGGGGGTATGTCACGCGTTACCGAGTGGGCGGCGAGCGCGTCCTGGAAGCGCGCCAGATGACGTTCGGTGTCGGTGACCAGCGCATCCGGCAACACGGCAATGTCAGCGTTGGGAAACAGCACACCAGAACCGCTTTGGAGATGACGAAACATTCACGATAATGTGTCCATGAGCCTCAATCTTATCAGCAAGCTCCCGCACGTCGGGACCACCATCTTCACTGTGATGTCGGCGCTTGCCGCGGAACATCAGGCGATCAATCTCTCGCAGGGCTTTCCGGACTATGACGGGCCACCAGCACTTAAGGCGCGCGTGAAGCATTATCTGGACCACGGCTTCAATCAGTATCCGCCGATGGCCGGGGTGCTGGCCTTACGTGAAGCGATCGCGGCCAAGGTGCAGCGTTGCTATGGCGCGAGCGTTTCGCCGGAAACCGAAGTCACGGTCACGCCGGGCGCGACCGAAGCGATCTACTGCGCGGTCACTGCCATCTGTCGGGCCGGCGACGAAGTGATCATGTTCGATCCCGCCTATGACAGCTACGAACCGGCCGTCATTCTGGCTGGCGCACGACCGATCCGGTTGCCGCTGGCACCGCCCCAGTACCGCATCGACTGGCAGCACGTGGCGGATGCCATCACCCCGCGCACGCGCATGATCATGGTCAACTCACCGCACAACCCGACCGGCACCATCCTGCGCCGGGTTGATCTGCTCGAACTCGAACGCCTGGCCGAGCGCCACAACCTTATCGTGTGTGCCGACGAGGTATACGAACATTTGGTTTTTGATGGCGAACGCCACGAAAGCGTGTTGCGCTACCCGGCGCTCGCGGCGCGTGCGTTCGCGGTGTTCTCATTCGGCAAGACCTACCACGTGACGGGCTGGAAGACCGGCTACTGCGTGGCGCCGCCCGCCCTCACCCAGGAGCTGCGCAGAGTGCACCAGTTCGTGACCTTCGTCGGCATTACGCCGATCCAGTGGGGGCTCGCCGATTTCATGCAGGCACATCCCGAACACCTCGAGGCGCTACCGGAGTTCTATCAACGCAAACGGGATCTGTTTAATGCGGCCCTCAAAGCGTCGCGCTTCAAGGTCACGCCGTCTGCGGGCACTTTTTTCCAACTCGCGGACTACAGCGCGATAAGCGCGTTGCCAGATCAGGAATTCGTGCGCTGGCTCACGATGGAGAAGGGCGTTGCTGCCATTCCAATGTCGGTGTTCTATGAGACACCACCCGCCGCCCGCTATGTGCGCTTTTGTTTCTGCAAGGAGGACGACACCCTGCACCGGGCAGCATCTCGCCTGGTTGCACTCTGAGGCCACGCGCAGGGGAGGCGCCACCGTATTCCGGTACGTTTTCAGTCAACTATCGAAAAGTCTCGGGCTCCGCCTACAATGCGGTGCGCGCGCCTCCTTATGAACTCCCGGAGTTGCTCGCGGTCCCTGTCGTTAGAGATATTCCGCAATCGTTATCATGGCTCACCGACTCTACCACTCACTCCTGTGGCTTTGCTTGATCAGCGTGCTACCCCCGGCAGGCGCCGGCGGTGTACTCGATCGCCTGGACCAGCTCAGTTCCGGCGCGCGCGTACCGACCCGTGAATTCCTGCCGCCGGATACCGCCTTCAAGCTGAGCCGCGAGGTCCAGCAGAACCTGTTAGTGCTGAACTTCGAGATTGCGGCGGGCTACTACCTCTACCGCGATCGCATGAAGGTCGAGGCATTGACCCCGGGACTCGACGTGGGCGCTCTGGATCTCCCGACCAGCGAGCCCAAGGACGATCCCGAGTTTGGTCGGGTCGAGATCTATCGTGGCGATGTCACGGTCCGTGTGCCAGTGACCTTGCTTTCTGGTAGCGCAGGGCCTGCGCCCAAGGTGCGGGTCACCTATCAGGGCTGTGCGCAAGACGGTATCTGTTACCCACCCATCAAGAAAGAAATTTCCCTGCTGGGCGTGGCCACTGCCGCAGCGGTCACGCCGGCTCTCCTGAGCGCCCCTTTCGTTGCACCGGTTGGCACCACCATCGCGGATCGCCTTGAGGCGAATCTGGGGCGTAAGTCGCTGCCGAAGGTGGTGCTGTGGTTTTTCGTTGCCGGCCTCGCGCTCGCGTTGACGCCCTGCGTGTTTCCCATGATCCCGATCCTGTCCGGCATCATCGTCGGCCAGCGCCAGCCGATCACGGCCGGGCGTAGTTTTGTGCTAGCACTCATCTATGTGCTCGCGATGGCGACGACCTACGCGCTTATCGGCCTCGCTGCGGGCTTGTTCGGGCGTAATCTGCAAGCGGTGTTCCAGCATCCCGCCGTGCTGGTGGGCTTTAGCCTGATGTTCGTCGCCCTTGCGTTGTCGATGTTCGGTTTCTACCACCTTCAGGTACCGGCCCTCATTCAAACCCGCCTCGAGACGACCAGTCGCCGCCAGACCGGCGGCAGCCTATTCGGCGTCGGGATGATGGGGGTCTTGTCAGCTATCATCGTTGGCCCATGCGTCGCCCCGCCCCTGGCGGCGGCCTTGTTGTTTCTGAGTCATCAAGGCAGTCCGCTCACCGGTGGTGCGGCTCTGTTCGCGCTCGGACTTGGGATGGGCGCGCCGCTGCTGGTAATAGGCGCCTCGGCCGGTCGTCTGTTGCCACGCTCGGGGGCCTGGATGGAAACCGTAAAGCATGCCTTCGGCGTGGTGTTTCTGGGGCTTGCCATCTGGTTCCTGGAACGCTTGATACCGGCATCGGCGACCTTGGTCCTGTGGGCCATGCTGCTGATCGGTGCGGCAATTTATCTCGGCGCGCTGGAGCCGCTGCGCGATGCGGCGTCGGGCTGGCAACGCTTCTGGAAAGGCATCGGACTCGTGATGCTTTGTTATGGCGTGGTGCTGATCGTTGGTGCGGCCTCCGGCGCCGAGGATCCATTGCGACCGCTGGCGCCGCTCACCGTACGCGGTGCACACGCCGCAACCCCGGTGGCCAGGTTCCTGCCGATTAAAGGCATCACCCAACTCGAGGTCGCGATCGACGCCGCGCGGGCCCAGGGCAAACCGGTGCTAGTCGATTTCTATGCCGATTGGTGCATTGAATGCAAACGTCTGGAACGCAATACGTTTGCTGATTCGACCATCCAGCGGCTGCTGGCCGATTTCGTACTTTTGCGGGCCGATTTAACCGCCTCTGATGCCGCCGACACGGCGCTGCTGCAACGCTTCGAGCTGCATGGGCCGCCGGCGGTGCTGTTCTTCAACAGCCGTGGCGAGGAACTGCGCGGCCATCGCCTGATTGGCTATCTCGACCCTGAGCCTTTCGCCGAACTCCTCGCTTTGACGGGAACCTTAACGCGATGAAAGAGTGGAAAATCCTTTTGCTCGCGCTCGTGGCGGCGAGCCTCTCGGCTTACGCCGGCTTCAGAATCAGCAGCACTCGGGTGCAAGCAACGCCCGCAAGCGATACCACCGCGCCCGTCCCTCTGGAGATGATCGCGGTGGCGATGGACGAGATCCGCATCAAAGATCTCGAAGGACGCGAGCATTCACTCTCGGAATGGGCGGGGAAAATACTGGTAGTCAATTTCTGGGCAACCTGGTGTCCACCCTGTGTAGTGGAGATCCCTGCGTTCATGGAACTGCAGAGCGATCTCGGCACGCGAGGTCTGCAATTCGTCGGGATAGCCCTGGATGATCCGGCAGCGGCGGCTAAATTCACCACCGAACGCGCGATCAACTATCCCATTCTTGCGGGCGACGAGGAGGTCGCGCGGCTTATGCAGGGTCTCGGCAATGCGATCGGCGCCTTGCCCTTCACGGTGGTGTTCGACCGTGCAGGGCACATCGTCCACACCCAGCAGGGCGAATGGAAATTGACGGACGCCCGTCGGATCCTGGAGTCGCTGGTCGATCCCCTGCCAGGCAATCAGCAGGTGACGCGTTGAGGCCGCGTGACTAATCGGTTGCCGGATTCTGAATTGGCCTAAAATTCAGCGAACGGGGCTTAAAGTTCGTCATCGCGCTCGCAACGCGCCATTCGCTGTGCTACTTTGCGCGCCGCCGTACCGTTGCGGTATGGTTGGTGAAGAGGGACGCGGGTGGCGACATTACTACTCATCAACGGGCCGAATTTGAACCTGCTTGGTACCCGCGAACCCGAGCAGTACGGCCATGCCACGCTGGTGGACCTGGAACAACAGGCCACCCGGCATGCTGCCAGTCTCGGCCAGACTCTGATGTGCTTCCAGAGTAATGCCGAACACGCTCTAATTGACCGTGTGCATGCCGCGAAAAGCGAGCAGGTTGCGTTTATCGTGATCAATCCGGGTGCCTACACCCATACCAGCATCGCGCTGCGCGACGCCCTACTCGGCGTTGCCATCCCGTTTATAGAAGTCCACCTGTCGAACGTCCACGCGCGTGAAGCCTTCCGACACCACTCTTATTTTGCGGACTGCGCGGTTGGCGTCATTACGGGTCTGGGCAGCCAGGGTTACGAATTCGCCATCAGTGCGGCTACCCGCTGGCTCGCCGAACCGCGGCACTAGACGCCCAATCCCTACGAGAAATTTCAATGGACCTACGGAAAGTCAAAAAACTCATCGAACTGCTGGAAGAATCCGGCATCGCCGAAATTGAGATTAAAGAAGGTGAGGAATCGGTGCGCATCAGCCGCATGATGCCGGCGATGCAGCCCTTCGCGGCCCAGGTGATGGCCCCCGTTTCGGCGGCGATCCCGCTCGTGAGCGCCCCGCCCGCAGTGGCTAAACCGGATGGCCAAGTGATTACCTCGCCGATGGTGGGCACCTACTACGCCTCGCCATCAGCCGACTCACCGCCGTTCGTGAAAATCGGGCAAACCGTCAAAGTGGGCGAACCACTGTGCATCATTGAAGCCATGAAAATCATGAACCCTATCGAGGCGGATCGGGCCGGCACAGTGCTCTCGATCATGGCTGAGAATGGCCAGCCGGTGGAATTCGAACAGCCACTGTTCATCATTTCCTGATCGCACCCCATGTTCGACAAAGTCGTCATCGCCAATCGCGGCGAAATTGCACTCCGTATCCTGCGCGCCTGCCGCGAACTCGGAATCAAGACCGTGGCCGTGCATTCCACGGTCGACCGCGACCTGAAACACGTGCGTCTGGCCGATGAGTCAGTGTGTATCGGGCCGCCCCAGCCAGCCTTGTCTTATCTGAACATTCCGGCCGTGATCAGCGCTGCCGAAGTCACTGATGCGGTGGCTATTCACCCCGGCTATGGTTTCTTGTCCGAGAATGCGGATTTCGCCGAGCGCGTAGAACAGAGCGGTTTCGTGTTTATCGGGCCGCGCTCCGAAACCATCCGCTTGATGGGCGACAAAATTTCGGCGATTACGACCATGCAGGCCGCCGGCATGCCTTGCGTGCCGGGCTCCGGGAAACCGCTCACCGACGACATGGCGGAGAACATCCGCCTCGCGCGCGATATCGGCTATCCGATCATTATCAAAGCCGCGGGTGGCGGCGGCGGGCGCGGCATGCGCGTAGTCCACGCTGAGGCTGCACTTAAGAACGGTATTCAACTGACCAGGAGCGAAGCGCTCGCCGCCTTCCAGAACGATTCGGTGTACCTGGAGAAATTCCTGGATCACCCGCGCCATATCGAATTCCAGGTGCTGGCCGATCATCACGGTAATTGTGTTCACTTGGGCGAGCGTGATTGCTCTATGCAGCGGCGACACCAAAAGGTGATCGAGGAATCACCCGCGCCCGGCCTCACTGCGGAAATACGCGCGCGAATGGGCCAACGCTGCGTGGATGCCTGTCTCGCTATCGGCTATCGTGGCGCCGGAACTTTCGAGTTTCTCTACCAGAACGGCGAATTTTATTTCATCGAGATGAACACCCGCGTACAGGTCGAACACCCGGTGACCGAAATGGTGACCGGCGTCGATATTGTGAAGGAACAACTGTTAGTCGCCGCTGGCGAGAAGCTTTCGATCACGCAGGACGAGGTCGTCTTGCGCGGACACGCGATCGAATGTCGAATCAATGCGGAGGATCCAAAAACCTTTCGGCCCTCGCCAGGAAGAGTGAAAACCTTCCATACCCCGGGCGGTCCCGGAGTGCGCATCGACTCACACCTCTATGATGGCTATGTAGTGCCGCCTTACTACGACTCGCTGGTGGCGAAACTCATCACCCATGCGCCGAACCGCGCGACGGCGCTCATCCGCATGTCGAACGCGCTCAATGAGATGGTGGTCGATGGTATTGATACGAACATTGCGCTGCATCGCGAACTCGTGCACGACGCCGCGTTCGTGGCCGGCGGCACCGACATCCACTATCTCGAACGCAAGCTGGCACTGGAGTGATCGCCAGGTCGGTCGCGTGCCACCACGCATCGGATCGCTTGATGGGTGATCCTGGCGACCGGTTGCCTATTCGGATCAAGCGCACAGCTCCATGACCGATCAGGCTTGGCGCACGCTGCGCATCCCCGCCCGCGACACCGACATCGCCGCGCTCGAAACCTTGCTCGAGTCACTCGGCGCGCTCGCTGTCACGATTGAAGCCGAAGATGATCGCCCTATATTCGATACGCCCTATACGCTAGAGGGATCCGAGCCCCCGCTGTGGACGAACTGCCGCCTCGAAGCCCTGTTCGCGGCACAGGAAAACATTGAAGCCGTGCTCGCGCAGATTGCGCGTGCTGGTTACTCGACGGCGGGTGCGCGCCATGCGCTACTTGCCGAGCGCGACTGGCAGTACGCGTTCCGCGATCATTTTCAACCACTGTGCTTCGGCCGCCTGTGGGTGGTGCCGAGCTGGCACGCCATACCCGCTGAGGCCGAACTCGTGATCACGCTCGATCCCGGCATGGCGTTCGGCACGGGCACTCACCCAACCACGGCGCTATGTCTTGAATGGCTGGCAGGCGCGGCCGAGGTCGCGGGGTGCAGCGTGCTCGACTATGGCTGTGGCTCCGGGATCCTGGCCATTGCTGCGGCCAAGCTCGGCGCCACCGAGGTGGCGGCGATCGACATCGACCCGCAGGCCTGCGAGGTTGCGCGCGAAAATGCGGCGCGCAATGCTTGTTCGTCGCTCGCGATCGGGTTACCTGCGGCCTTGCGCGCGGGTCAGTTCGACGTGATCGTCGCCAACCTGCTGCTGCAACCGGTACTCGCGCTGGCGGACGAATTTGCGGCGCGCCTGGCGCCCGGCGGCCGCTTGGGATTGTCTGGACTCATGCTCGATCAGGTCACCAGAGTTCTGGAGGCCTATACGCCCGCGTTTAAGATGGCGCCACCGCAGATCCAAGATGAGTGGGCGCTGTTGATTGGGGTGCGCCGAGGCGCGCTCGATCATCGGATTGTCGATCGCAAAGAGCCGCTGCACCCCACATGCTGACGCAGTGTTCGCAATGCTCGACGGTGTTCCGCCTCTACGCCTCGCAGCTGGGGGCTGCGCACGGATTTGTGACCTGTGGCGAATGCCACACGGTGTTCAATGCCCTGAGCCGCCTGGCCGACGAACTGCCCGCGCCGGCCATGATCGAATTATCACCAAGCGGCGCGTTATCACCTGCGCTCGATCTCAACGATGTGCCAGCGATCTTGCGCGATGACGTGGCCAAGCTTATGCGTCGGCGGGGTGTCGGCATGTATTGGGCGTGGAGCGTGCTTGCGCTCGTGGCGTTGATCACATTGACCGCGCAGCTTGGTTGGCAATACCGCGCGCAGTGGCGTGTGCGCTATCCGGCTGCGGTGCCGTATGCCGAAAAACTCTGCGCGAACTTGGGGTGTTCTTTGGCGCCCACGCCGAGTGTCGAGGGCATCGAACTCGTGGCGCGCGACGTGCGCGAGCATCCGCAGTACAGGCACACGTTGCTCGTGAATGCAACGCTTGCGAATCGCAGTGCCACGCCGGTGGCCTATCCGATCATTCAACTTGGGATCTACGATCGCAACGGCGGCGTAGTCGGCGTGCGACGATTTGCACCCACAGAATATCTCGATGCCAGTATTGACATCGTGCGTGGAATGCCGGTTGGCCGCAGCGTTTACGTTGTGCTTGAGATTGCCGGCGCGAGTGAAATTGCGGAGAATTTCGAGTTCACGTTTCTGTAGATCACGCCCCATCAAAATCTTTCACGCGACGCTTTCGTCGTTTGGATATTCTCGTTATCATCGCCCGCATACGCGCCCACTCCCACTCCGATCGAGTGCGCTGCGCGCTGCCGCACACCGCGCACCACGGGGTGCGAGTACCGATCGGAGAAACCAAGCATCTAAGAACAAAGCACGCCAGTGGCGCAAATGCTGCACGGCGCCGCGATATATAACGATTAGAAGATGCAGCTCGGCCCATACACATTCGAAAAACCATTGATTCTCGCGCCCATGGCGGGTATTTCCGATCGCGTGTTGCGCGCGCTTTGCCGCGCACGCGGAGCGGATTACGCGCCCGCTGAGATGACTGCGGCGAACCCCCTCTTGCGCGCCACCGTGGAAACACAGCGACGCCTCGATTTAAGTGCCGATTCGACGCCACGCATTTCGCAGATTGCGGGCGCCGATCCACAAGAGATGGCCACCGCTGCGCGTGCCTGTGTGGCAGCGGGCGCCGAAATCATCGACATCAACATGGGTTGTCCCGCCAAGCGCGTGTGTAATCGATTGGCCGGCTCCGCCTTGTTGAAAGACGAACTCCTGGTCGCGCAGATACTCGCGGCGGTGGTCACCGCAGTGGCGGTGCCGGTGACCTTGAAATTCCGCACGGGATGGGACGCAACGCAACGCAATGCCGTGCCCATTGCGCAACTTGCCGAAAATCTCGGCATCCAGGCGCTTACGCTGCACGGCCGCACCCGTGCCTGTGGATACCAGGGCGAAGCCGAGTACGACACCATCGCGGCAGTCAAAGCCGCCGTGCGCATTCCCGTGATTGCGAATGGCGATATCACTTCACCCGAGAAGGCGCGCGCAGTGCTCGCGCATACGCGCGCAGATGGCTTGATGATCGGGCGCGCCGCGCAAGGTGATCCTTGGATTTTCGCGCGTATCAAGGCGTTCCTGACGGATGGGACGCTGCTTGCCGCGCCGACAGATCTAGACATCCGCGCCACCTTGCGCGAGCACATTGAAGGGTTACACGTTTTGTACGGCGAGCCACTGGGCCTGCGTATCGCGCGCAAACATGCCGGGGGGTATTTTACGCGTTGGTACCCCACAGGGGCTGCGTTGCGCGCGAGGTTCAATGCGTTGGAGCGCGCGCCGGCACAACTCGCATTTATTGACCAACACAACGACTCGTATTACGGAGAGGCAGCATGAGCGGATTGGCGAAGCCCGTCACGAGCAGTGCTCAAATCATAAATTTGGTGGCCGAACGTGAAGCACCCACTGAACCCTTGTCATTCCACGTGAAACAAGCGATGGAGCGTTACTTCGTTCAGCTCAACGGCCACTCGCCTGGTGGCTTGTATGATTTCGTGCTCGGTGAAGTCGAACGCCCGCTGCTAGAAGTGGTGATGAAGCGAACCCGCGGCAATATCTCCAAAGCTGCTCAGTACTTGGGTTTGAATCGTGCTACTTTGCGTAAGAAGCTCGAACGCTACGGCCTCAATCAATAACCGTTAGATTCTGTCTGAAAGATAAGGCCCGATCACTCGCCAATGGTCAAGCTCAGACGTGCGCTCGTCAGCGTCTCCAACAAAGACGGGCTCCTACCCTTCGTCACCACACTGGTCGCGCAACAAGTCGAGATCCTCTCGACCGGCGGCACGGCCAAGCTGTTAAAGCAGGCCGGTATCAACGTCACTGAGATCGCCGATTACACAGGCTTTCCGGAAATGATGGACGGGCGCGTAAAAACCCTGCATCCCAAAGTGCATGGTGGCCTGCTCGGCCGACGCGGGATCGACGATGCGGTGATGGCCGCACACGGCATTCTCCCCATCGATTTGCTGGTAGTGAACCTCTATCCCTTCCAGGAGACCATCGCGGAACCCGGCTGCGATCTCGCCACCGCCATTGAGAACATCGACGTTGGCGGCCCCGCGATGCTGCGCGGCGCGGCTAAGAATCACGCGCATGTCGCAGTGGTGGTCGACCCCGCAGATTACCCGGCGCTGATGGAGGAATTTACGCAAACCGGGGCCCTGGCCGCCGCCACGCGCTATCGCCTTGCCGCCAAGGCGTTTGCACACACCAGCGCCTATGATGCTGCCATTGCGCGCTATCTCGAGGCACAACAAAATCCCGAGGTGCGCTTTCCGTCTGAAGTTGAACTGCGTTTTCGCAAACGGCAGGAACTGCGATATGGCGAGAATCCGCACCAGACGGCGGCCTTTTATGTGGAAGGTAACGCGCCGTCCGGCTCAATCGCAGTCGCCCGGCAATTGCACGGCAAGGCACTCTCGTTCAATAACATCGCGGATACCGATGCCGCTTTGATGTGCGTCGCGGCCTTCGCGGCACCTGCCTGTTGTATCGTCAAGCACGCGAATCCCTGTGGCGTGGCGGAAGCTACGGATATCGCGAGCGCTTATGAACTCGCCTATGCAACGGATCCCACCTCGGCCTTCGGCGGCATCATTGCGTTTAACCGGCCGCTGGACGCGGTGACCGCTTTGAAGATCATCGAGCGCCAATTTGTGGAAGTGATCGTGGCGCCGAGCGTGTCCGACGAGGCGCGCCAGATCTGCCAACGCAAAAAAGACTTGCGGCTGCTAGTGGTCGGGCCGCTCGATTTAACCGCACCGATGCAAGACTACAAGCGGGTGACCGGCGGTTTGCTCGTGCAGGATCGCGACGCGATTCCGTGCGCCATCACGCTCGACGATCTCCAGATAATGACCAAACGCGCACCGACGGCGAATGAACTCCGCGATCTGCTGTTCGCGTGGCGCGTGGTGAAATGCGTGAAATCGAATGCGATTGTTTATGCGCAGAATTGTCAGACCATCGGCATTGGCGCGGGTCAGATGAGCCGGGTGTACAGCGCGCGCATTGCCGGCATTAAGGCGGCCGACGAAGGCCTGATAGTGCAGGGCTCCGTGATGGCATCGGACGCGTTCTTCCCGTTTCGCGATGGGATCGACTCCGCGGCCAAGGCGGGTATCACGGCGGTCATTCAGCCTGGCGGCTCGGTGCGCGATGCGGAGGTGATCGCGGCGGCGGATGAAGCCGGCATGGCGATGGTGTTTACCGGGAT
>JAYTEX010000159.1:0-4305 GCA_043734785.1 Pseudomonadota bacterium
TCGCGCGATGACACGCGGGCTCTTGCCACCACACCCGAGATTCAATCGCCCGCTTTCAGATCCCGCGCTGCTGCCGTTGTTAAATGCGAGCGCGGCCCATTTGCACTACAAGCTGCGATGATCGATTGAAAGCCGGGGCCTTATCAAGCAGAAGTAGATGACAGGCATCAAAAGAGAGCAGAAGTAGCAAGGACAGATCAAAGCCAAGGGCAGGCTCGCGCACCAACGTGCGCAACATCTCCTGGGGCAACCGCGCGCGGGCATTGCAATAGACGCCCGTATGCGTACTACAGGGCGGACCCGTGTGAACTCGATTCAAGTAGCAACAAAAAAGAGCGAAAAGTAACTGACGTGGAAATGAAAACGGTCAAGATCCGACCGCATCGATTTCACGGTGAATGGAACTACGCGATCGAGCCTCACTCGTAATGGCGTATGCGAGACTCGATCGATTTGTTTTGTTACGGCCCCTTAGGGTCGAATTTCGTAGAGGGCGTTCAACGGGTTCTGGATCGCGAGCCGGCGCACGGATGAGAAGCCTGCAACGCTGCAAAACTCGCGGACACGCGACTCTGGCAGCCCCACCGTACCAAGCCCCTCGCCACCCTGCGCGAGCGAGGTGGTCATGCAGAAATGTAAGCTCGCGCCTAACTTGAATACCGCGAGCGGCCCGGTGTTATCGGCCGGATCGTCGGTGCAGTCAATGTCCATCAACACATAGATGCCGTCGTCCTTGCACGCCCGGCGCACCGCACGAAGGCCGGCACGCGGATCGGCCATGTCGTGGATGACATCAAAAGTTGCCACCAGATCGAACTGACCGTCGACCCCCTGCGCGAGATCGGCTACCTCGAAGAAGGTTCGCTCAGCAACGCCCGCGTCATGTGCGCTCTGGCGCGCTACGGCAATATTGCCCGGGAAGATGTCAAAGCCGTGAAACTTCGCCCGCGGGAAACGCTGCGCCAGCTCAATGGTAGCGCGGCCAGCGCCGCAGCCGAAATCGGCGAAACTGCCGCCGCTTTCCAGTTTCGCGATCACCTCCGGCATCTCGGGTAACCATTTACTCACCAAATTGTTCTTGTAACGCACGCAGGAATTGTGTTCGAGACCCTGCCAGAAATCTTCGCTGTAGCGGGTATAGTCGATGCCACCACCCTCACGGAACGACCGGATCAGATCCTGGTAGGGTTCAAGGAGCGCATTGAACATGCGAAATAGCCCGCCTTGATAGAGCGGCCCATCGACGTCCACGAGTGCTGGCCGGTGCGCATCCGGCATGGACACCTGGCGGGTCTTCTTGTCGAAGTCGAGATATCCCGCAAGCGAGATGCCATAAATCCACTCTCGCAAATAGCGCTCATTGAGCTTGGTGTGAGCGGCCAGTTCTGCACTCGTCAACGGCCCGTAAGCCGCGATCGTCTTGAACAAGTCGAGGCGGTCGCCAATGGCGCACAAGCGGATCGTCATCATGCCAGTGGCGTCGTCGATCACCTTGGCGACAAAGTCGCTGGCATGCTCTGTTGATGCTGACATCGCTATCCCCAAGGCGCTTAGTTGCAGAGTTCGCCCCTTTAATCCTTGTAGGGTAGCTCGCCCAGAAAATCCTTCTTACCGACATCGACGCCGTTGTGACGCAGGATGGCGTAGGCCGTCGTGACGTGGAAGTAAAGATTTGGAGCGGCATGCTGGGTCAGAAACTCTTCGCCGGACAGCGACTTTCCTTTCCAGCGCGGCTGGGTAATTCGCCGTTCTTCGGCGCTCACAAAGTCCGCCGCTGAGAAGGTCGCCAGATACGCCATCACGCTTTGAATCCGGGCCGTGATTTCGGCCAGAGTCTGCTCGGTATCGGGGTGACTCGGCGCGCTCTGTTCTTGGTTGGCAAGTCTCGCGGCACCGAGCTTGGCGGTGTCGCAGGCCACTTGCACCTGTTGGAGTAAATTAAACTGATCGGGGGCTAACCGCGCCTGCAAGAGCACGGCCATGTCGTACTTCTTCGCTTGCGCGTGTACCGCCGCCTTGTCGAGGATGGCCAACAGATTGCGCAGGATCTTGCTGAACTGGGTAACAACTATCGGGTAAATCATGTGAGTGCTCAATTGCGCTGATGGTGTGGGGTGGCAGACTATACCCTAACCTTGGCTGTCAAAACGCCCGCTATATTCGTTTGCAGTAGGCTTAAAGTTGAGGACAGGCTGCGTGGGTCTATTTTGATAAAACTCTGGCACCGTAGGTGCCACTCGCTGCGATTTAGACCATCGCAGCAGCGGATGGCGACTTCCTGCCAATCAGGCGGATCGGGAAACGTTTCAGACCACCCACGAAGTTCGTTTGGGTACGTTCTGGTTTGCCCACGACCTCGAATCCCTCGTAGCGCTTAAGCAGCTCTTCGAGCGCGATACGAAGTTCGAGCTTCGCCAACGGTCCGCCGAGACAGGTATGCGGTCCGAAGCCGAATCCGATGTGCGGATTGGGCGATCGGGTGACATCAAATTTATCCGCATGCGGAAACGCCGCTTCATCGCGATTGGCCGACGCGAGCCACACCACCACGCGGTCTCCCGATTTGACCGCTTGCCCTCCGATTTGCGTATCGGCGGTGGCGACGCGCATAAGGGTGATGACAGGATTCGCCCAGCGCACCATTTCCTCGACGGCACGCCGGATGAGCTTCGGCTCATTGCGCAACAACTCCATTTGCGCGGGATGTTGTAGGAGCGCGAGTAAACCACCTGAAAAAGAATTTCGCGTGGTTTCAAAGCCGGCCAAGATCATCAGCGTGCCGTTCTGCACGATTTCAGATTCGGTGAGCGCTGCCCCATCGATCATGCCGGTGGCCAAGGCACTCAAGGCGTCCGCGTGTGGGCATGTTCGCCGCGGCATCGCAAGATCTCGCACGCACGCTCGAATTTGCGCAATACCGGCCGCCGTGGTGCCTGCGGCGTCGCCTCCGTTGTATTCGGGATCGGATGCGGCCAACGCCATCTTGCCCCAGGCGAGCAAATCGCTACAGCGTTCCTGTGGCAGTCCGAGAATGTTGGCGATGATGGTCATCGGAATCTTGGCGGCGAGATCATCCACCAGATCAATCACGCCATCAGTCGGGAGTTCATCGAAGATTTGCCTGATCAATTCAGCCTTGATCTCAGTAGTGTCTTGCAACGCCTTCGGCATGAACGGTGCGGAGACGAGATCTCGGAATTTTCCGTGACGCGGTGGATCGATCGCGATCAGCATTTCGCCCGGTCCGAACGCGTCCCGATTCGCTTCTTTCAGTGCCTCATCCATGATCGGCATGACGCCGTCGACTTCCGAACTAAATAGCTGGGCTTCATGCAACACTCGCTTGACATCCGCATGTGTAAAAATCGACCAGAAGCGAGCGCCATTCAGGCCCGTGGTCCAGTACACAGGGTGTTCGCGCCGCATCTGCGCGAGTAGCGTGTAGAAATCCTCATCTCGGAACGTCGCGGAGTCTGTGAGCCGTTCGTCTATGGTGGTCATAGGTCGATCTCCTCAGTCGTTGTCGGGCACCGATTGCGAACACGCTGATAATGCGCGATCGTCGTTTACAGAGTACGGTAGCGCAGGGCAGGCAGCAACGAGGCGACGTAATGTTGAGTGAGCTAGCGCGTTATCTCGGCGACCGCCGGTGGCACCCGCGCGAGGGCTGGCTAAACACTCTTGCGCGTAAGCACCCGCGAGCAGATGCCGTCAATCAGCCGCCACGCCTGGTCTAAATGAATTCGCAAAAACGATAGCCACTTTACGGGTATTGAATCACGGGAGGGATCAGGCAATGTCCGACACTAATCACACACTCGGTGAGGCGCGCGCGGCGTGGCGTGCGTCGGTTGTCGAGGAAGTTCTGTGGCCCGCTCAACGCATTTGCGATGCGCACCACCACCTGTGGGACTACGCCGATGATCGCTACCTTGCCGCAGATCTGGCAGCGGACATCCGCGACGGTCACCACATCGTCGAGACGGTGTATGTCGAGTGCGAATCGGGTTACCGCAAAAGCGGTTCGCCCGAGATGGCGCCGGTCGGCGAAACTGAGTTCGTCGTGGCGCAGGAAGCCGAGCTGGCGGCAATGGTCGCTCGACCGGTCATCACCGGGATCATTGGCTTCGCGGATCTGCGCCTTGGGCACGCAGTCGAGCCGGTGCTCGCGGCCCACGTTGAGGCCGCCGGCGGCCGCTTCTCGGGCATCCGCCACGCCGTGGCCTGGGACGCCAGCCCTGAGGTCGTCAATCATCATCTGGAGCCGCCGGCCGGGTTGCTGCGCGACTCGAAATTCACTGACGG
>JAYTEX010000160.1:0-9363 GCA_043734785.1 Pseudomonadota bacterium
ATGCAGATATCGCCGTAGCAGCGACTCCGGCTCTAGCGGCCCACCGTGACTTCATCTACGCGGAGCATCTGGTGCTCCCGATCGCCTTTTAACGCCTTCTCGCATTGCCTATGCGCCACAGGCTAGGCGCTAGGCGGTACGTAGGCTGAGGTGCGCAGCACGCGCCCGGGCAACTTGCCTGTGCATTCGTCGTTCTCGAAGGTGGCGACTCCATTGACGATAATGGCCCGATAGCCCTTGGCCTTCTGAATCAGCCGCTTGCCGCCCGCGATCACCGCTTCGAACACCGGCTCCTTGGGCGTCACTTCAAGCTTCTCGAGATCGTAGACCACGATATCGGCCGGCATGCCCACTTGTAACGTGCCGATGCCTTCGAGCCCGATGGCTGCCGCCGACATATAGGATAGGCGCCAATGCGCTTCTTCCAGCGAGAGCACGCCCTCATCGCGCACCCACTTGGTGAGCATCACGGTGGGATATTTACCCAGACACAAGAACTGCGTGTGTGCGCCGCCATCCGACAAACCGGGCACGACGAACGGGTGGCTCATGATCTCCCCGACTGCGTCATCTTCGGTGTTATTCAGATCTTCAATCAGGAACATCGTCCTCAGTCCTTCGCCGAGTGCGATTTCGCAGAATGCATGGAGTGGTGGAATGCCCATATCACGCGCGATTTCCGCTACGTAGCGGCCTTTGAACTGCGCCTGCTCGGAATCAAAAATCTTCATTCGTTCCCAGTTGCCAGCCCACAAGCGATTCTTGTGATGGTCCAAATCATGTTGGAGGCGCGCCCGCACTGCGGGATTTTTAAGGTTGGCGAGGCGCTCTTCCATCGGGCAGGCCAGCGCCTTGTTCCATTCCGGCATGTCATCGAACAAGTTGTATTCGATGAGGTTGAACAGCGATTCAATGCGATGCGCGTTGCCGAGCGCGAAAATGCGATGACGCTTGTTCATGTCTTCCAGGCGAACCAGCGCTTCTTTCCACTGGCCGGGCAGGTGGTGTACCTGCAAAATGGCGTTGTAGTAGACCGGTCGACCGCTCAGCTCCGCCCAACGCTCCAACATGAGCGCTTCTTCAGGGCCGAGATGCAGCGACTGCGGCGTCACTTCGATCGAGCCGACATTGAACTCGCGTGCCACAGCGATCAGTGCTTCAGTTTCTTCGGCGCTCGCGATCAGGCTCGGCAGCATCGAACCGTCGTAGTCGCGGTCGATCAGATTGAGATCGGTGGAGAGTCCCAGTGCGCCGGCACGGTAACCATCGCGGACCAGTTCTTTCATCTGTTCCAGTTCTTCTGCGGTCACCTTCTCGCGCCGCGAATCTTCTTCCCCGAGCACCCACGCGCGAATCGGCGATTGCGGGATATAAGTCGCGACGTTCACGCCGATGCCTGCGCGTTCGAGCGATTCGAGATAATCACGCTGACTCACCCAGTCCCAGCGCATCCCCTCTTTCATGGCGGCGTAAGGGATGGCCTCGACGCGCGTCATTCGTCGCATCGCGCGTTCCCGGTCTTCGGGTCGGCAGGGCGCGAACCCGAAGCCACAGGCACTGATCACGATACTGGTGATGCCGTGCCAGCAAGACTGGGAAGCATAGGGGTCCCAGTTCAGCTGCGCATCGTAATGCGTGTGCACATCGATAAAGCCGGGTGCCACGATGAGACCACGGGCGTCGATTTCCTGGCGCCCCGTGCCGCGCACACAGCCGATCTCTGCGACGAGCCCGTCCTTGACTGCGATATCACCGTTGAATGCCGGCATCCGCGTGCCATCGACAATCCGGCCACCCCGGATGACTAAATCGTACTCCACAGCTGAATTGGGCATTGCATATTCTCCATGATGACGCGATGGGACATTGTTAGGGGTTGAACGGCGACGCTTCGGGTGCGACCGAATGGCGCTTCCTACCAAGGATTCATCATCTGCGCACACCCCCATTCGGTCAAGCAGACGCCTAGTCAATGGCCGGCTGTGAGCGCTAGTTCAAGGCCATGGACATTCCCATAGGCTCGTATTGGTTCACCTGTCCCGCTATATTCTTGCGTGCGGCAAGGCGCGCAATCGCCGCGCCTCTTCCAACTTCTGAGGGAACCCAAACATGGACTTGAATTTGGCGCGTAAGCGTGCGGTGGTGACCGGTGGCACGCGCGGAATCGGCCGTGCTATCGCCGAGCGTCTCGTGCAGGAAGGGTGCTCGGTCGGTATCTGCGCGCGCAATGGCGATGAAGTCGCGCGCGCGGTCGCGGAGATTCAAAAACTTGCGGTCGCGGATGCGCTTGTGACAGGAGCCGCAGCGGATGTAGCAGATACCCACGCGTTAACGGCCTGGATCAATGTGGTCGCTGATCAATTCGGCGGGCTCGATATTGCCATCGCCAATGTCAGCGCGTTGAGTGTTACGCCGGATGAAGCGAGCTGGCGCCTCGCGATGGAGATCGATGTCCTCGGCACGGTGCGCATGGTCGAGGCTGCGATGCCGCACCTCGAGAAATCGACCAGCGCTTCGATCGTTGCGATCTCCTCTATTGCCGCGCTGGAAGCATTCGGAGGTCTCCGTCCTTACAGCGCAGTCAAAGCCGCAGTCATCAATTACATGTCGAATCTCGCGACCGTTGCCGCGCCGAAAAAAATTCGCGCCAACACCGTCTCCCCTGGCACTATCTACTTCGACGACGGCGTGTGGGGCAAACGCAAGCGCGAGCAGCCCGAGTTCTACGCGACCGCCCTCGCGCTCAATCCGCTCGGCCGGATGGGCACTGTGCAAGAAGTCGCGAACGCGGTGGTCTTTATCGCCAGTCCCGCCGCAAGTTTTATCACGGGTGCGAATTTCGTGGTCGACGGCGGTTTGACCCGTCGCGTGCAGTATTAAAGATCGCAGGCGGGGATATCGCTCATCGGAGGGGCTATGCGTTTTGGGTTCACTGACGAACAGGCACAGTTCCGCGTGGTCGTGCGACGCTTCATGCGCGATCGCTCGCCAGCCAGTGACGTCCGCCGCCAGATGGCCTCGGTGGACGGTTACGATCGCGCCGTTTGGCAACGACTAACGCGCGAGCTCGGCCTCACCGGCGTCCACGTCCCGGAGCAGTACGGTGGCCAGGGCTTCGGCTTCGTCGAACTCGGGATCGTGCTCGAAGAGATGGGGCGCGCGCTCTTGTGTGCACCGTTCTTCGCCACCGCGGTACTCGCCACCCAGGCTCTTTTGAATGGTGCCACCGACGCCCAGAGGCGTGCGCTGTTGCCCGCCATTGCGGTGGGCGAACGGATTGCGACCCTGGCTTGGGTGGAGACGAACGGTCGTTGGGATGCCGGCGGCATCGCGCTCACGGCGACCTCTGTCGATGGTGGCTACCTGCTCGACGGCACCAAGAAATTCGTCCTCGACGGTCACACCGCCGATCTGGTGATCGTCGCGGCGCGTGCGCGCGGCACCGCTGGCGAAGACGGCGTTTCGCTGTTCGCGGTAGACGCGCCGTGCGCCGGCCTCACGCGCCGTCGGCTCGAGACCCTCGACGCGACGCGCAAGCAGGCGGAACTCGTGTTCAACAACGTACCGGCGCGGCTGCTCGGCGACCTCGGCAGCGGGGCGGTGGCACTCAGTCGCACGCTTGATCAAGCGGCGGTGGCGCTCGCCTGCGAGATGGTGGGCGGCGCGCGGGCGCTGCTGGAAAGCGCGGTCGAGTACGCCAAGTTACGCATGCAATTCGGGCGTCCGATCGGCTCGTTCCAGGCGATCAAGCACCGGTGCGCCGACTTGCTGCTCGAGGTCGAACTCGCCAATTCCGCCGCCTGTTACGCGGCCGCCGCCCTCGCCGAAGACGATCCCGAGGTGCCGGCGTTGGCATCGCTGGCCAAGGCTTGCGCGTCCGACGCCTACATGCGCACCGCGGCCGAATGCATCCAGATTCACGGCGGAATCGGCTTTACCTGGGATCACGATACCCATCTCTGGTTCAAGCGTGCGAAGAGTTCGGAAGTCCTATTGGGTGACGCCTGCTACCACCGCGAACGCTACCTGCAACTCACCGAGGCGGGGATATGACGAGCCACGACGAGCGCGAAGTGAGGGCGGAAGTCCGGGCCTGGCTCCAAGCCCATTGGAACCCGGCAGCGCGGCTCGTCGACTGGCGCAATCGGCTCGCAGACTCGGGCTGGGGCGTACCGCACTGGCCTGAATCCTGGCACGGACGCGGGTTGCCGGTGGCGCTGCTCCCCGCCATTGAAGAAGAGTTCGACTCGATTGCGGCACTCGGAGTCGCGCGCGTCGGGATCCGCTTATTGGCTGCGGCAACCCTGCTCGAGCACGGCAGCGACGAACATAAGACGCGTTTCCTGCGCCGCATCCTGACCGGTGAGGACACCTGGTGCCAGCTCTTCAGCGAGCCTGGCAGCGGCTCTGATCTCGCGGGTGCCACCACCCGTGCCGACTTCGACGGCGAAGGCTGGGTAGTGAATGGCCAGAAACTCTGGACCACCAGCGCGCACCACGCGCAGTGGGGCCTGCTCCTCGCACGCACCGACTGGGATCTGCCGAAGCACCAGGGCCTGTCCTATTTCGTCATTGACATGACGCAGCCTGCGGTTGAGGTGCAGCCTTTGCGGCAGATGAACGGCTACGCCTCGTTCAACCAGGTGTTCTTCACGAACGCGCGTATTGCGCCCGAAAACCTCATCGGCAAGGTCGGCGGCGGTTGGAAAATCGCCATGACTACCCTTGCCCATGAACGACGGGGTGCGGATGCATTGCGGCGCTGGGGGCGCGCCTCGGATATGCCGGGCCGCATCTACGACGAGGAACGCGCCGAGATCGCGACCGTGATGGAGCCCTACAAATGGTACCCGCAGCGCACCGGGCGCGTTGACCTTGCGCTGCCGCGCGCGCAGGAAACTGGGCGCATCGCCGACCTGACGGTGCGCCAGGCACTGGCCCGGCTGCTCATGTTGTCACGCGCAGCGGAATGGATGGCGCACCGCGCCCGCCACGCCACGCAATTGGGCGCACCGGAAGGCGCTGAAGGATCTCTCGGCAAGCTCGCGGCGAGCGAGATAGCGCGCGCCGCCGCGCACGTGCACACGCTGATCAGCGGCGCCGACGCCATGCTCGCCGGTTGTGACGGGCCGCATGACGGCCTCATCGCCGAGATTCTACTGTCGGTACCGGCGACATCGATCGCCGGTGGCACCGACGAGATCCAGCGCAACATCATTGCCGAACGAGTGTTGGATATGCCGCGAGAGCCACGCTTGGATACGGGACCGTTCCGGGATGTGCCGAGGAATCCGCCGCGTTAGTGGTGAGCGAGCTTCTCCACTTCAGCGACGTGCAAATCGCGTAGCGAGCAGGGTTGGGCTGGGGCAAATTGTCGGATCAGGCAACAGTCTGTTAGGCTTCCTCGCGAAGAATTTCGCTTAGCCCATTCGCATCAGGAGCACATGATGAAAGTTACCGGACTATTTGCACTCACCGTGTTGATGATCGCGCTGTTAGGGGCCGGCTGTGGCAAGGAAGAGACTCCGGTCGAGAAGGCAGTCGAGGGCACCAAAGATGCGCTCGATCTGCGCGAACACGAGAAGCTGAAAGATGCTGGCGAAGATGCCATGGATGCGATCGACAATGCCGCCGAGGGAATCAAGGCCGAAACGGACGGGAAATAGCCCTTCTAAGTCCCGGTCCGGTGAATTAGGCCCAAGCCGCAGAGGGGCCGACCGGCAACCATTGACCGCCGATTTGCCGTTCAGGCGGCAATACCGCGCCACACGCCCTAGTCTGTCGCGCATCTTCAGGCGTTCCAGTCGCTGGCACGGGACTTGCGAGAACTGAGGAATCGCAGGGAGACCATCGGCGTCATGCAAATCAGTCCACACGCATTCGCGAGCACGGGCACCGCGCCGGGAGCGCACGACGCCGTGCCGCGGCGAGGGTCAATGTTGTTCGGCGACGATGGACTATCGTTTCGGGATATCCTGGATCTGGTGAACCCACTGCAACACATCCCGGTCGTCGGCAACCTCTACCGCAAGCTCACTGGCGACACCATTGATCCCGCGATACGAGTGGCCGGAGGCGCGTTGTTTGGGGGTCCGCTCGGGGCCGTCCTGTCGCTGGGCAGCATCCTGGTGGAGCACGGACGCGATGTTGATGCTGCCTCGCCGGTGCTAGAAGGTACCGCCAGTGCGTTGGCGGAGGCTCGTGGCACTCACACTTATCGCGGCGGCTGGATCGTGAATGCCGCGATGACTGGAACTCTACCCCAGTGGACGCCGTCTCCGGTGCTGGTCACCGAGGCGGTAGTCAAGAGTTCGGCCAAAATCGCCGAGATCAAACCCCCGGAAGTCAGACGAGGGGGCTGGATGGTGGTCCAGGCTTATGCACTGAGCGACCTCCAGCAAGCGGCGATCAGCGCGGCGGCAGGTCGGATCGATGAGGCGGTTTGAATCCAATGAGCGCATTTTTACCGCGATTCAGGGTGGACGGTACGGTCTTGATGGCATTCGAGAATAGGTGCCGACATAGGCGTTAGCAGTTCCATGGGTCGGACTGGTGTCGAGCCGATTGGGTGCCCGTGACTGGACGAGCGCAACGCCCTGGCGGCCACGCCGCACACCTGAAGCCGTGCAGCGTGGCTTTACTTTTTTAAGCCACCGAACGGCGACGAATACTCATTAGACCGACCAGCGCCGAGCCAAGCAGCGGCAAGGCGGCGGGCACTGGTACCGCGCTCACGCTCACGAGATCTTGCGAGAACTCGGGAATACGCAGTTGGGCGTCGAGGTGTTTATCTTCCAATATCAAACCGAAGCCGCGTGCGTAGTACTTGTACCCAAACGCGGGATCGATTTCAGATCCTTCCCACACCTGCAGCACATCATGGAAGGTGCCGAAATCGACGATCACTTGATCAAGAAGGCCCTGCGTCCGGGCCTGATCGACTGCGTGGTCGGCATCCGCCTTCTCCTGGTAGTAGTTGAGTCCGAGCGACGTATCGGCCGGCATCTGGAAGCCCGGCAGCGCGCCATTCACCCCCGCGCGCCAGGTACTGGCACTGTTGGTACTGAGGAGCACGTCATTACCATCGTAAACATAGTTGGTGACATCCTCGCCCATGTACCAGACATTACCCACCGTATCCTGCGCGAAATAGTCAATGGTGTCTTCTTGTACCAGACCGTCGACAAAGGAGCGGTCCAGGCGGGAGGTCGTTTGGACCCCGAGAATGGTCGGTCCTGTGGTCACCGGATGGAATTCAAAGGCCGCGGTAATCGGATCGTTATCCTCGTCCACCGTCACGCCTTCATAGCGGTGAATGGCGGCATTGATCAATGGAAAATAGGGATGATCGATCGCGGCACCCGCGTTGAATGTCGCCGCCGCAAAATTCGGTACGAACGGTGCTGCGGAAGTGGTCGTTACGACGCTGGCAAGCATGGCACTCGCCGCAGTCGTCAAGAACGGTCGGTTGCGCGAAAAGCTGGTCATTGGAGTTCTCCTTCAGAGCGTTACGGGGTTTCCAGCGAAGGGCCTGAGGCCCTTTACCGGTCAGCGCCGACTGTACGCAGGCAAACTTGAGCTTCTCTGAGGCGAACCTGAGGAATGGCTGAATCTTCGCGATATATTTCCCGCTAGAGGTCTGCGGCGGGCATTTGTATTTCTGGACGAGCGCCCAACACTGTAAAGCTGCTCGTCTGTCTTTGGCCGCGAACATCTTTATATTTTCCTCGCACTGCACTATGTTGTGATTAATGAGGTGCGTAATATGAAACGGTACTGGCTTTTGTCACTGATACTGCTAAGCGCTGCGGTGAGCGCGGACGATGCGTTTGCACCTGACAAACGTGCCCATTTTGCCGGCGGGGTAATCGCTGGCGGCATCGGTGCTGGACTGGCCAACAAGTTCGTTCCTGCACATCGGTTCGTTGTTGGGACACTCCTTGGAACGTTGCCTGGCTTAGCGGTTGAAATGGGTGATGCCACTAATGAGGCGGGATTCTCGGTGGGCGATCTGGCGGCGGATTTTCTGGGCGCAATGGTCGGCGCGCTCGTCACGGATAAATTGATCCTGAAACCCGTCGTCAAGATGGGGTCTGACCAGTATTTGGGTGTGGTCTACGAGCTCCCACTTTAGCGCGTGGAAACATGTTAATTCTTTTGTTGTCTTGCGAGCGGGTCACGCTCTCAACTCACGCTTCATCTTGAAGAAACGCTTGGGTGTGCCGGCGACGCGACTTCACGTCGCTTGACGAAGTGCTTTCAACGAAGGTCAGCCTCACCAGGAACCATGGACGCGCAGTGCAACAGCACGGCATAGCCGGTGTCGTGTGCGTGTTGCTGGATTAATGATTACGCGGAGGCGATCGAAAGTAACGCCCTGACGATGAGGCGCTTTTGATGAGCCTCTATGGCACCACCGCGAGGTGGATCACCGTCCAACAACGCACGACTGAGATGACCGATTTATCCCAACTACCCCTACCCGAAATTACCGACGACGCCGTTCAGGCCTTTGCGCGCGACGGCTTCGCGATCGTCCGACATGGCTTTGATTCAGACGCGATAAAAGCGATTGCGCGGTGGACTGATAGCCTTGCTTCGTCGCCCGAGCGAACCGGCGGTCCTTGGATCTACCACGAATCCAGCAAATTGGACGGCACACGGAACCTCATTTCCCGGATCGAGAGATTTTCACAGTTCCATGCCGGATTTCGCGCGCTCGCCGAAAACCTCGGTCACGCAGCACAGCGCTTTCTTGCTGAGCCCGCAGTGCTGTTCAAGGAAAAGATCAATTTCAAGATGCCGGGGAGCGACGGCTTCAAGCCACATCAGGATTCACAGGCTGGGTGGGGCGATTACGCCGATTATTTCGTGACGGTCATGCTATGCATCGATTCCGCTACGATTGCCAATGGCTGCCTTGAATTAGTTGCCGGACATCAACGTCAAGGCTTGTACCGCCAATGGGAACCACTGAGCGATGAAGATATGGTCAGCATGTTTTTCACACCGTATCCGACCGAGCCCGGCGATCTGGTGTTCTTCGATTGCTATACACCGCATGCATCCGCACCGAATCTGACCGATCACATGCGACGAATGTACTTCGCGACTTATAACCGTGCTTCCGCCGGTGACCATTTCGCCGGTTACCACGCTGACAAGTTTCGAGCCTATCCACCAGATGTCGACCGTATTCCCGGCCGCGAATACGTTTTCCGCGTCTAGCCCAGAGCCGAATAAGTCGTTTGGAGTGACTCTTACCTCAGGGGCGCGTCTCATCGCCCTCGGCGCGGGTGCCTGGGAAGGGTACTCGCAGCGCCTGTGTGCGGGTCGGGCCTACCGGAGCTTCAAATAGCGATG
>JAYTEX010000161.1:0-7183 GCA_043734785.1 Pseudomonadota bacterium
CCGGCCCGTTGGTGCGCCGGCTTTTGATGTTTCCGCACGCGTGCCGCGCGCACGTCGGCGCGGTAGGCGTTGGTGGCTTCGACATCGACCAGCCGATCATCGCGCAGGATTGCGCCATAGAGGGAACGTGCGGCTTCTGGCGTGATCGCGTAATCCTCGAGATCGCTTTCGATGTCGGCCGGGGCGCGTTCAAACGGATCGCCGAAGCCGCCGCCCCCTGTCCAGCGCACCGCGTACACATCGTTCGGATGCTGGATGAAATTTTCCTGACGGAGTTGCAGCAACTCGCGTGTGCCGGTGACTTCGGAAGTGTCCTCGATCATGTGCGAGCCGCGGTTCAGCTCGCCGATATTGCTATCGCGAATGAAGGTGTACGCGTTGGTGGTCGAGGGATAGCCACCCATCATGCCAGATGACGTCGGCGTCGCGTTTCCGGAGGACAAAGTATCCTGTGTGATGAAAGCCGTGTTGTGGGGAATAAAGCAGCTCTCAGCCGACAGGCCGCCGCGATACTTTCCAGCGCCACCAGAATCCGGTAATTCTTTGCGATACAGAAACAGAATCGGAAAGCTTTGTTCGGTATGCTCAATGTTTGGCAACTGACAGATGGGGGTGCGCGACTGCCCGCCGGTGTTGATGCCATCAGCATGGGAGAAAGCACCAATGGCGCCGCCGATGGGATCGATCAACAGATAGCCATAACGCTCGCCCCATTGATCGATGCCACGGAACAACGTGGCAGGCCATTGACTGGTACCCCCGATGCACATGATGTCTTTGCGCATTTCAGCATCGGGATAAATCATCTTCGAGAGCACGTTATAGGCGGGATACAGTGAGATCTCCATCGACTGAATCGGCGCCGTGGAAACTGAGGCCGGGAAGTCTGCGCAATTCAGCGTGCCCGGGGTGGGATCGAATTCGATGTGACGCAAGGCGCCCCCCACTGCGAAGTACTGGTCCCAGCATAGAAGCTCGGTCACGGCGACCATAATCGCGCCCCGCCAGCCGGAGTAGGTCGCGTTCATGGCGCCTTCCTGGTCGGCTGAGCCATCATTGGTGAAAATCAGCTTGTGGCCTACCTTCCGCAGTTGGAGTTGCACCCGATGCGTGCGTCGATCGCCGGGCCGGCAGGCTTCGATATACGTGCGGTCCTGCCAGTAGCCGTCAGGGATCCGATCCATCTTGGCGAGGTAGGCTTTTTCAGAGTTATCGATGATCTGCTTCATCACGCCTTTGACGGTCTTCGGCCCGTAGCGACGAATGAGTTCCCACACGCGATCGCGGGCGGTCGAATTGCCGGCCATCTGCGCGCGGAAATCGAGCGCCACGAGTTCCGGCTTGCGCGATGCGCGCAGATAGACCGCTTCGATATCGCGCCGGATCTCGCCTCCCTCGATGATTTTGATCGGTGGCAGCATGATGCCTTCGTCATAGACGGATTCGGCTGACGGGCAGAAGCTACCGGGCGTAATGCCACCAATGTCGTATTGGTGCAGGCAGTTGGTGACCCAGCAGAAGAGTTCGCCTTCCCAGAACACTGGACAGAGCAGCATGACATCCTGCTGATGGGCAGCGCCGACCCAGGGATCGTTAGCGAGAAACATATCGCCATCGTGGATGCCGGGATTGTCGCTGCGATACTCGAGCGTCCATTTGACCTGGGGGTCCGTGACGCCAGACATGTACTGCATGTAGGGACCGAAATATACGAACTCGGCATCCTCGGTCAGCAGCGAGGGATTCAGATCGAGGGCATACATCGCGACCGGCGAGCCGGATAGGCGCTGGATGGTCGCGCCATGCTCCTCGTTGATCTGCCAGAGATTGTGGCGGATGACTTCATAGGTGACGGGATCAATGTCGGTGTCCCAAGTGCGATGGAGTTTGAGTTTAGGTGAGATGCGCAACTGCTTCGGCGGCACATAGGGATGATTGATCCCATCAAACTCGACATCAGTGATTTCGCTAATCCGTGGCACAGAGATTCTCCTGGGTCGTCGCGCTTAAGCGCCGACGCCGGTTTCGATCACAAAATTGTTCAGCGCATCCATGCTGACCTCTTGTCCCGGATGCACGACGACGGACGTCGTAGTCGTTTCAATCACGCACGGCCCAACTAGATGATTGCCTGGCTTGAGTCGATAGCCGTCATAGATGGGGGTGGACGCGGGCCGTTTCCATTCTGCCCAGTAGATTTCACGTTCGCCGGTGTTGGCGCCCGGGGCGATGATATCGGTCAGTGTCGCGGTGGACTGAATGCGCGGCTTGCGCGATTCGGCACTGGCGCGCACCCGGAAAGTGACGCATTCCAGCCGCGCGCCGGGCAACGACGCGCCGCGACCGTAGAGCTGCTCGTAGCGCCGCACAAAGCGTGCGCGGAGATCAGCGAGATCGCCGTCCGTCAGTTGCCCGCGCTCCAGTTCGACTTCCACCTCATTGATCTGGCCGCGATGGCGCATGTCGAGAGAATAGCGGAAGCGTTGCCGCTCGCGTGGAATGCCGTCTTCCGCGAGTTCCGCGCGGCCTTTCTCGGCGAGATCCGCCAGCAGATGGTTAATCTGCGTCACCTCGAACGGAGAGGACATGATCCGGACTTGTTCATTGACATGCAGCGTATCGGCAGACGCCGCTCCGAACGCGCACCAGGTAGAAGCAGTATCGCCCTGCGGCACGATCACGCGCCTGATGCCGGCCTCGCGCGCGCTGACCGCCATGTGCACCGGCCCCGCGCCGCCAAACGCAAACAGCACGAAATCCCGCGGATCGAGCCCTTTTTGAATCGTGGCTTTGCGCACCAGATCGGCCATTTGGAATTCTGCGATCTGGGCCACGCCGCTCGCCAGTTCATAGAGGCTCATGCCCAGTTCATCGGCGAGTGCCTGTAGCCCGGCCGCCGCCCCGGCCCGATCGAGTTGCATGGTCCCGCCGGCGAAATTGTCCGGGTCGAGATATCCGAGCACGACGTCGGCATCGGTCGTGGTCGGGGTCGTACCGCCACGCCCGTAGCAGATCGGCCCCGGATCGGCGCCAGCGCTCTGGGGGCCGACTCTGAGGGTCTTGGTGGTCTTGTCGATCCATACCTTGCTACCGCCGCCGGTCCCCATGGTCTGCACGTCGACCTTGGGCAGAAAATATTCGTACTGGTGGACCAAGCTCTTGTAGGAGACCACAGCCTTGCCATCGTGGATGACGCCGACATCGAACGAGGTACCGCCCATATCGGTGGTGATGATGTTGGGCTCGTGCATCATTGCACCCAGATAGAGCGACCCCGTCACGCCCGAGACCGGGCCAGAATCCAGCGTCAGCAAGGGCGCGCCACTCGCCTTACGGACCGAGATGGTGCCGCCCGCACACTGCGTGATCTGCAGCGGTGGCTGGTAGCCCAGAGCCTTAAGTTGGCGGTCCAGTCGACTCAGATACCCCACCGTCAATGGCCCAATGTACGCGTTGAGCGCGACCGCCGTGGTGCGTTCATATTCACCCCATTTTGGCGCCAGCTCATAGGAGCAGGTCACATAGAGATCGGGTGCCATCTCGGCCGCGAGTTCCTTCACGCGACGCTCATGCTTGGGTTCGAGAAACGACCATAAGAAGCAGATTGCAAGCGCCTCGACCCCGGCCTCGACCAGACTTTTGATCGCTGCCCGCGCCTCGCTCTCGTTGAGTTCGACGACCACCTTGCCAAAGCAGTCGACCCGTTCGGAAATCCCCCGAATGAGCCGCTTGGGGATGATGGGATCCGGCTTGCTGCTTTCCGGAATGTGTACGATGAGCTTGATGTCCTGGCCCGACAAACCCCGCGAGCCGCGCATGATGTGAATAACGTCGTTATGCCCCATGGTGGTCAAGAGGCCGACTTTGGCACCGCGCCGTTGGATGATCGCGTTGGTGCCGGCGGTGGTGCCATGATTGAGCATCGTGATCGAGGCGAGCAGTGGCGCCAGCTCAAGGCCCACGCGCTGGCCCGCACGCTGTAGGGCTTCCAGCACGCCGTCCGCGAAATTCTTGGGCGTGGAGGGTGCCTTGGCAATGGTGAGTCGCCCGGTTTCATCAATCAGCACGCAGTCGGTGAAGGTGCCGCCGATATCAAGGCCGCAGAGAAAAGATGCCATATGGAAGTCCGCTCATGGATTAGGCGGGGTCGCCGGCGCCCGCCCTGCGGTCGCGCGGTCGTTATCCCGCAGGAGTAGCCGGCTAGAATTAAACGAACGTGCAAGCAAGATCAAGCCCTTTCATGCGGAAACCTATGGTGGCGATCCGGGCTCGAAGGGCACCTGCTAGGGGATCTTTCTCGAGCACGATTTCCGCGCGTGGGTTGTCCATTGAAAACAATCGCATCGATAGCCCCTTAAACGACAACCGCTTCGCTAGACTGTCAGTAAGCCTGCCTCCGAGGGGGCTTACGAATCTTATGCGGCTTAATTCCTATGCAAATTGATGACTCTCGCAGCCGCGCAGCGGCATCCCCAGCACAGGTGCTCGATCGTGGCGCGATTGGGCTGCGCTTGCCGCTGGTGCGTGATCTTTCGGCAGCCCATCGCGCGCTGGTGATGGCTGCGGGTGAGGCGCAGCGCCAACGCGCGGGCGCGGTATTCTGCACGGAAAAGCGAGACCAGGACTGGGCGTACTATCTGTTCGAAGGCACGCTTGCCGTGACCGGCAACGATAGCGTTGTGCGCGAACTGGAAGCTGCGGGTTCAGGCATGCTGGAATGCTTTCACGCGCCGGGACAGGGCTGCGCGCGTGCGCGCGCGAAATCCGAGGCCACGATTTTTCGTATTCCGGTCGGCATTCTCGGGCGCTATATCAACCTTACACAGATGGCCGCGATCGCGCTGCCTGATGTGTTCGAACTCGGCTCGGATGACAACGCGGACGGGCTGGAGCTCGCGCTCAGTATCGGGGTGCTGTCACGACTTGCTCCGCACGATATCCAACGTCTGTTGCAACGGGTCGAGGAAGTGCCGGTGCGCGCGGGTGAGGTGATCCTCCAGCAGGGCGGCGAGGCGCACGTCTGCTACATTGTCAAGACCGGGGTGGCAGATGTGGACATGGAGCGCCACGGCGGTGCGCAGTTTCGCGTTGCCATGAAGGGTCCGGGCGAATTTTTTGGCGAAGAAGCGCTGCTCGCGGGTGCGCCGCGCGGCGCAACAGTCAGAATGCGTACTGACGGCCTTCTGCTGCGCATCGATGAAGAAGATTTTCGGCGCTTGATCGCGCCGTCCTATGTCCGCCCGGTGCACCGCGCGCGCGCGGATGCCCTGGTGGCAGAAGGCGCGATCTGGCTGGATATGCGCGAGCCGGTTGAGTTCCAGCATGGTTCCATGCCGGAGGCGATTAACCTGCCGGAAGCGATCCTTCGTTTGCGTTGCACGAGTCTCGATTCCAGACAGCGCTATATCGTGTGCAGTGGTGAACCAGGATGTAGCGCGCTCGGCAATTTCATGCTGAGCGCCGCGGGACTCGACGCGTGCTATCTCGATGAATCGATCGGCAAACTGGAAGCGACCAGTCGGATCCCCTTTGCGACGGAACTCGAGTCCGAGCTCAACGATGTGACGCACGAAGTCCTGAAGCCTGATGAAGATCTGGAGCCGCGTGCGCCGCCGACGGATGTCGCTTTCCCCGTATCAGATGACACCTATCAGATTGGACTGGAGGATGTGCGGGCGGCGGAACGTCAGCGCTACCATCGTCGCTTGCGCAAAACCATCGCGCGCTTGATCATGGAAGTTGATACGCGGGTCCGCGCGGCGGTGCAGGAAGTGGAGGTGAGTTACCTCACAGAACTCGAAAACAAGCATCGCCAGGTCCTTGAACTCAAGCGCAAGGTGGCCTTGCAGCAACGGGCGATCTGGAAGCTCCAGCAGGCGGCGGCAGCCGTGCCCGCGAAGCGTTGGTCGCCCGAGGTGAGTCCAGATAGTATCTGAGTGCGTTCGCCGCGCTTTTCGGGCGCTTGGCGCCCAGGTACATTCGGGTGTCTATCCTCCAGCCCCAGTCGCGCGTCGATCGCGCCGACCCATGCTGCGGGCGCGGCGGAATCGCCCGCGTAACCTAACCACAGAGGTCCACCGGCGATGAACGATTTTCACCCCTGCGGCGTCATCACGATCACCACCGACTTCGGCCATCGCGGACCCTTTGTCGGCACCATGAAGGGCGTGATGATGTCACGCTTTCCGAACGTGAAATTGATCGACCTGACCAACGAGACGCATGTGCACTGGCCGGCCGAAGCGGGCTTCTGGCTGGAGCGTTCCTATCAGTACTTCCCGCGCGGGACGGTTCATCTGGCGGTAGTCGATCCGGGGGTGGGTACCTCACGCGAGGTCCTATTGGTGCAGGGCGATGGGCATGTCTTCGTCGCGCCGGACAACGGCCTGCTGGCGGGTGTGGTCGAGCGCACGCGCGGGCTCGCGATTGCCGTCGATCAGGCGCGCCTCGCCGCGATCGGAATCGATCGCTTGAGCGCCACCTTCCACGGCCGTGATCTATTCGCCCCGCTCGCGGCCGAGCTTGCGGCAGGACGCATCGCGCCACGGACCCTCGGCACGATTACCGAAGACTACGTTCCGTCCCTGATCGAACCCCCGGACTGGCGACACCACGAATTGCACGGGGTCGTCATCACCACCGATCACTTTGGCAATCTGATCACCAATATCGAGCGCGCCGAGCTAACGCGCTTCCGGCGCCCGCTCGTGCGCGCTGCCGGGCACGAGATCGGGGTCTACCGGACCTATGGCGATGTCGCGCCCGGTTCTTTGCTCGCGCTGATCAATTCGTTCGAGGTACTAGAAATCGCCTGCGCCGAGCAGCATGCGGCTGAGATCCTGGGGCTCGGACGTGGAGGGCCCGTGGTCGTGGTCGAGGGGCAAGTGGAATAGACCGGCAGATTATCGGTATTCCACCGGCCCTAAAGCCCGTGATTTCAGCACCCGCGCAGCGCCACGCCGGAATCCGTGCGGGGTCTGTTCGACTTATATCTTGCCAAGAAAATCGAACTTGCCTACCGCCACGCCGTTGTGGCGGAGCAGGTTGTAGGCCGTGGTGTAGTGGAAGTAGAAATTAGGCACCGCCCAGTGCAGCAGAAAGGTTTGCCCGGTGAAATTGAAGATTCCCACTGGGGTCTTCAGTTCGATCGCGCGAGTGGCGGCATCCGCAAACTGGCTTGCTT
>JAYTEX010000162.1:0-6891 GCA_043734785.1 Pseudomonadota bacterium
GTTCGGTCGGTGATGGAACTTGTGAACGAAACTTGCGGCGGGGACTGAATACCCTGCTACGCTCTTAACTATGGATGACGATTTGAATCGTTTCAAGGCGACTGAAGAGGCGCTCCGCGCCTCCCAAAGCCTCCTGCGCCTGGTGCTGGATACCATTCCGGTGCGCGTGTTCTGGAAAGATACCCAGAGCCGCTATCTCGGCTGTAACCGCGCCTACGCGAACGACGCCGGACTCCCCACCACCGCAGCCATTACGGGCCTGCTAGACGAAGACCTGCCGTGGGCGGCGAATGCCGAACTCTATCGCGCTGATGATCGCGCCGTGATGTGTGACGGTGGGAGCGCGCGGATCCAGGTGGAACGACCGCTGGTCGATGCACATGGCGTGCAGCACTGGCTGGAAACGACCAAGGTACCTTTGTTGAATGCCCAGGGTGCGGTGATGGGTGTGTTGGGCACTTTCCAGGATATCACCGAGCGGCATCAGAAACTGCACGAACTGAGCACGCTTGCGACTGCTTTCACCACGGGCACGGGTCCTCGCTTGTTAATAGCCCTGGCCAAGGCCGCGGCTGAACTGAGTGGCGCGCGCTGGGCATTCGTGGCCAAACTGACTGACGATGGGACGCAGGCAGTGATCATCGCAAGCCACCCACCTGAATTCGCAGACCAAGGCCTGATCTATTCATTGCGAGGGACACCCTGCGAATACGCGAAACTTAATGGCGCATGCCTGGTGCAGAGCGGCGCGCAAAGCGCTTATCCAGACGATGAAATGCTAAAAGTGCTCGACGTTCAGGCCTACGCCGGGCGGGGTCTGCAAGACAACGAGGGGCGCGCGATCGGCCTGCTGGTGCTGTTGCACGATCAGGCGCTCCCTGAAACAGAGACCCTGAGCTCGGTACTCGAACTCATTGCCATCAATGCCAACGCCGAGTTCGCGCGCGAACAACGCGAGCGTGAACTCATCAAACAACGTCAACGCCTGGATATCGCGCTTGCCAGCGGTCAGCAGGGGCTATGGGAGTGGGACCTCGCGGGCGACCAGCTGACCAGTCTGGAAACCGGGCATGGCAGCGAAGTGGATCGTCTTTTGCCGTCGTCGGGGGCCGTCCTGTGGGCCCAGGTGGAACCCGCGGGTCGGCGGCTATTGAAGCAGACGTTAGTGGCCTATCTGCGCGGCAGGCACGCAATCTTTGAGCAAGAAGTGTGCGTGCGCCTGGCGGATGACACGGCGCGCTGGGTACTGTTGCGCGGCAAGACGGTCGAGTTCGACACCCAGGGTAAGGCACTCCGCATGACGGGGACGCATACCGATGTAACGTCGATGAAGACCGCTGAAATCGCGCTCGAGCAGGCGCGACGTTTCCTGGGTACGGTGATCGATACCATTCCACAGGCGGTGTACTGGAAGGATCAGGATTCGCGTTACCTCGGCTGCAACAAGCCCTATGCCAAACTGGCGGGCCTGCGCGACCCGAGCGAAATCGAGGGCCTCACGGATCGCGAGCTGCCGTGGCGGGCACTGGCCTTGCGGTTCCTCTATGAGGATGGCGACATCCTGAGTGGGCGCCAGGCTCATATCACGACACAGGTGAGTGGGCGCGACGCTTATGTCACGACACAGGATTGTGTGAACGACAGTCCGGCTGAAGATGTCTGGTTCGAAAAGCTCAAAGTGCCGTTCCGTGGTCCCGATGGCCGCATCATGGGCATCCTCGGCACGACGCACGATATCACGGCGCGCAAACGAGCCGAGGATGAGATCGAGCAACTTGTCTACTTCGATCCGTTGACGCATCTGCCGAATCGGCGTTATTTCAAGGATCGTCTCGAGGCGGTGCTCGCGCTCGCGCGCCGGCACGAATCGGCGGGCGCGCTACTGTATCTCGACCTCGATCATTTCAAGAAAATCAACGACACGTTCGGGCACCCAATGGGTGATCGCCTACTGGCAGACGTCGGCGCCCGCATCAAAGGCCCGCTGCGCAAAGAGGACGTGGTGGCGCGTATCGGCGGCGACGAGTTCGTGATCATACTGGGCAATCTCTCGGTGGACCCCCAGCATTGCGCGCAGCAGGCGCGTGCGGTCGCGCACAAAATCCGCCGTGACCTGTCGCGACCTTTCGTGATCGATGACCACGAACTCTATGTCACTTGCACCACCGGTATCGCGGTGTTTCCTGAACATCATGACAGCTCTGACGAGTTGCTCAAGATGGCCGACGTCGCGATGTACCGCGGCAAGACCGAAGGCCGCAACACGGTCTGTTTCTTCGATCCCGCACTGCTGGCAGAAGCCAAAGATCGTTTGCACCTCGAAACCCTGCTACGCAATGCGATCGATCGCGGTGAATTGAGCCTGCACTATCAGCCGCAGGTCGATGCCAAGGGCAATTTGGTCGGAGCCGAAGCGCTGATGCGCTGGCACCATCCGGTGCTGGGCAATGTGTCGCCGGCGCGATTCATCCCGATTGCGGAAGAAGCCGGGCTCATCGAGGAGCTCGGTCTGTGGGCGATCAAGGAAGCGCTGGCAGCGCTGGCACGCTGGCACGCGGCCGGGATCGCGACGGGCCATCACCTGGCGGTGAATGTGAGTCAACGCCAGTTCAGTTCGCCACGCTTCGTGCGGGACGTGATCGAGGCCTTGGGTGTGGCGGCGGTACCGCGCGGCTCGCTGGCACTCGAGTTGACCGAAAGCGCGGCCGCCGAGCACGTCGAGAGTACCATCGCCAAGATGAACCAACTGCAGGCAGCCGGGGTGTCGTTTGCCATCGACGATTTCGGCGTGGGCTATTCTTCCTTGTGCTACCTAGCCCAGCTGCCGATACAACAACTCAAAATTGACCGCTCCTTCATCATCGATGTGGAACATGACCGTACCAAGAGTGCCATTATCGCCACCTTGCTCACACTGGGTGAAAACCTGGGGTTGACGGTGGTCGCCGAAGGCGTGGAAACCTTGGCGCAATGGCAACATCTCGTGGCGCGCGGCTGTTGCATTTTTCAAGGCTACTTACACTGTCATCCGCTGGCCGAAGCCGATTTCATTGCCTTCGCTCATACGTGCGCACGTCATGTTGACCAGGGCTCCGAACTGACCCTGCAACACGCCTGAGGCAGTTACGCGTCGGTACTGGCCGCCGCGCGCTTTTGCGAGATCGCCCGAAGCCGCTAGAATGCATGCCCCGGCGCAGTCACTGGCGCGGCGGGGCATCTTTCGCCACAACCGACCTACCAAGCCCGCAGCATGAAGCGATACCCCGCATGACCCACTCGGCCGCGCAAGCCCCGTCCCGACGCGAACTCGCTAACGCCATTCGAGCCCTCAGCATGGATGCCGTGCAGACCGCCAATTCCGGACATCCGGGCGCACCGATGGGTATGGCAGACATCATGGAAGTCCTGTGGCGCGACGTTCTGCGCCATCATCCCGGGAATCCTGCCTGGCCCAATCGAGATCGCTTCGTGTTGTCGAATGGACACGGGTCGATGTTGCTGTACTCGTTGTTGCACCTGACCGGTTACGCCCTGCCGGTCTGCGAATTGCAGCGCTTCCGCCAACTGCATTCCAAGACCGCCGGGCATCCCGAGTACGGCCATACACCCGGGGTCGAGACAACCACCGGCCCGCTGGGACAGGGAATCGCCAATGCCGTCGGCATGGCGATCGCCGAACGTGCGCTCGCTGCCCAGTTTAACCGTGAAGGTTTTCCGCTCGTTGATCACCACACCTATGTTGCTCTCGGCGATGGCTGTCTGATGGAGGGCCTGTCGCACGAAGCCTGCTCGCTTGCCGGCACCTTAAGCCTCGGCAAGCTGATTGCTTTGTATGACGACAACCAAATTTCTATCGACGGCAATGTCGCGGGCTGGTTCACCGATGACACGCCGGCGCGGTTCCGGGCCTATGGCTGGCAGGTGATCGAGCAGATCGATGGCCATGATGCCACGGCCGTTGCGGCTGCTTTGGCGGCGGCGCGCGCCGAGACCGAGCGGCCTAGTCTCCTTTGTTGTCGCACCGTGATCGGCTTTGGTGCGCCGAACAAGCAGGGCAAGGCCAGCGCGCATGGGGCGCCGCTCGGCGTCGCGGAAGTCGCGGCGGCCCGCGCACAACTGGGCTGGCCCTATCCCGCCTTCGAGATCCCGCCCGCCATCCGCGCGGCCTGGGATCGACGCGCCGCAGGTGCCGTGCTCGAGGCCGAATGGCAGGCACTCTACCAGCGATATCAGGCAGCCCATCCGACGCTCGCCGCAGAATTCGCGCGGCGCACTGAAGGCACTCTACCCGCCGCATGGTCGGCGATTAAAGAGGCCATGCTAGAAGAATTTCAAGCCGTCGCGGCGGCCAATGCGACACGCAAGTCCTCGCAGCTCGTGCTCGAGAAAATCGGCCCGATATTGCCAGAATTGATCGGTGGCTCGGCCGATTTGAGCGAATCCAATCTTACCCACTGGCAGGGCTGTGTCACCCACACACGCCGCACACCGCACGGTAATTATCTGAATTATGGTGTGCGGGAGTTCGCGATGACCGCCATCATGAATGGCCTCGCACTGCACGGCGGATTCATTCCTTACGGCGGCACCTTCCTCGTGTTCTCCGATTACGCGCGGAACGCTATCCGGATGGCCGCTTTGATGGGGATACGCGCTATTTACGTGTTGACCCATGATTCAATCGGGCTCGGCGAAGATGGGCCCACGCACCAGCCGATCGAACATGCCGCGACCTTGCGCGCCATCCCGAACTGCAACGTGTGGCGACCGGGGGATGCGGTGGAAACCGCAGCCGCTTGGGTTGCCGCAGTCGAGAATTCACGGGGGCCAACGTGCTTGTTACTGACGCGCCAGGGCTTGCCGCCGCAGCCGCGCACCCCCGCCCAGTGTGCTGCGATTGCGCGCGGTGGCTATGTGTTGCTGGAACCGGCGACACCGCTGCAAGCCATCCTGATCGCGACCGGCTCGGAACTCGATCTCGCGATGGCGGCCGTGCGGGTGCTGAATGCGGAGGGCGCCGGCGTGCGGGTGGTGTCAATGCCCTGCCCGCGCCTGTTTCTATTACAGGATGCCGCCTATCGGGCGAGCGTGTTGCCGGATGACTGTCGCCGCCGGATCGCCGTCGAGGCCGGCATCACCGATTATTGGTACCGCTTCGTTGGCCTGGATGGCCTGGTCATCGGGCTCGACTGTTTTGGTGCTTCCGCGCCCGCCGCAGATCTGTTCAAGTATTTCGGTTTCACGGTCGATCAACTAAAGACGCGACTTGCGTCATATCTCGGGCGGTGAGTCCGTCTTGGCATGAAGTCAACTGCACATAGCTGACGGAAACTTTAAGGATTAGGAGAGAGCATCCATGACGATTCGGGTTGGTATCAATGGTTATGGCCGCATTGGCCGCAACGTGCTGCGTGCGCTCTTTGAAACCGCGCGGACCCAGGAAATCCAGATCGTGGCGTTGAACGATTTAGGCGACGCGGCGACCAACGCGCATCTCACCCAGTACGATTCGGCCCATGGCCGCTTTCCCGGCACCGTCACGGTCGATGGCGACAGCATGGTCGTCAATGGCGAGCGCATCAAAGTGATGGCCGAACGTGATCCCGCCAAGTTGCCGTGGGGCGAGCTGAAGGTGGATGTCGTGATGGAGTGCACTGGCTTGTTCACCACGCGCGAGAAGGCCGCGCTGCATCTTCAGGGCGGCGCCAAGAAGGTGATCATTTCGGCTCCGGCCAGCGGCGAAGTGGACGCGACCATCGTGTATGGCGTGAACCACCAATCGCTCACCGCGCGGCACACCATCATCTCTAACGCGTCCTGCACCACCAACTGTCTGGCGCCGCTGATCAAGCCGCTACACGAGAAGATCGGTGTCGTGTCCGGGCTCATGACCACGATCCATTCCTATACCAACGATCAGGTGCTGACCGACGTGTTTCATACGGATCTGCGCCGCGCGCGTTCGGCAACCCAATCGATGATTCCTACCAAGACCGGCGCGGCGGCGGCGGTGGGTCTAGTGCTGCCGGACTTGAGCGGCAAACTCGACGGTCTGGCAGTGCGCGTGCCAACGCTAAACGTCTCGCTGGTCGATCTGACCTTTCAGGCCAAACGCGCGACCGATAAGCAGGAAATCACGGCCATCATGAAGAACGCGGCGGCCAGTGACCTCAAAGGGGTTCTGATGGTGAACGAATTGCCGCTGGTCTCGATCGATTTCAACCACAACCCGTATTCATCGATCTTTGAGGCATCCGAAACGAAGGTGATCGGGACCCTGGTCAAGGTCATGGCTTGGTACGACAACGAGTGGGGGTTTTCCAATCGCATGCTCGATACGACGGTGGCATTGATGAACGCGCGAGCTTGACGTCATGTTGAGCATGGAGGCGTTGGACCTCACCGATAAAAGGGTGCTGATCCGCGAGGACTTCAATGTGCCATTGAAGCACGGCGTCATCAGCGATGACACGCGCCTGCGCCAGGGCTTGCCGACCTTGCAGAAAGCCCTGGCCGCCAAGGCGCGCGTGATCGTGATGTCGCACCTCGGGCGGCCTGAAGAAGGCGTATTCGACCCCGCCAGTTCGCTGGCGCCAGTGGCGGCGGCGCTGAGCGTGATGCTGGATCAGCCGGTGCGCTTAGTGGCCGACTGGATCAACGGCGTGGATTGCGCGCCCGGCGAATGCGTGCTGGTCGAGAATGTGCGCTTCCAGGTTGGCGAAGAGAAGGACGATGAAACGCTTGCGCGCAAGATGGCAGCGCTGTGCGACATCTATGTCAACGATGCATTTGCGAGCGCCCACCGCGCGCAAGCCTCCACGCACGGCGTGGCCAAGTTCGCGAAAGTGGCCTGCGCGGGCCCGCTTATGAACCGAGAGCTGAACGCGCTCA
>JAYTEX010000163.1:0-27182 GCA_043734785.1 Pseudomonadota bacterium
CCTTGGCATGACCGAACGATAACCCGATGCGCGGGTCAAAACAAATCGCGTACTTGAACGTTTCGGTTGTTGGATAAATTTAGGGATGTCCCCATTCCCTCTGTCCAAGCCATCGAGAGTCCGCGTCGCGCGCCGCCAACGTAACGCGCGAGGGGTGGCGACAGCGCGTCTGTGACGCACGCCGACTCGTGATAAACGGATAAAGCGCTTACATGAACTTGAAATCACAAACCAACCGTCAACGCATTAAATCGTGGCGCGAACTTTCGCGGTACTTCTATCGATACGTTCATTGGTGCCGGTGGCCGCTAATAGTCCCACGCAACGATTTTTAAGCGTTAAGCGCAGCTCTCCGACTTCGGAATAATTTCATCGTCACTGACCCCGTGATCCGCTCCGGTTCAAAACGTGGTAGGGGATATCCGCGGCGATGATCCGTGCCGTCCTTGGCATGACCGAACGATAACCCGATGCGCGCATCAAAACAAATCGCGTACTTGAACGTTTCGGTTGTTGGATAAATTTAGGGATGTCCCCATTCCCCTCCCTCCATTCCCCTCCCTAAATTTAGGGATGTCCCCATTCCCCTCCCGCCGGTGTCGACACCGCTGCAATGTCCAAGCACGATTTCGGTCTCCCCGTCATCTTCAGATCTACAGCCGACAGCTACGCAGGAAGCCGTTGCGGCAATGAGCGACTGATTCATGGAAGTCGGTAGTTCACCACCACTTGAATCTTCGACAAGAACCAAGGAATTCGGTGGTTTTACTCGTGTCGAGGTCGCCATCATTGACCCCCTTAGGGATGTCCCCATTCCCCCCCTTTCTAACGATTGATGGTTGTCTTCATTCTATAAATCGTGGGTGTCCCAAATTGCGTTCCTCTCCCGCGCCAACAACCCACTCGGATCAGTCAGGTTGAGCGGATCATTCCCCACATAAGCATAGAGATTCATTCCATCAGCTATTTGTAGTTTTTGTCCGATTTTCGCGTTGTTTCAGGCGATCCACCCATTCGTTTTCTGATTCGCCAAGAGTCTCATAAAGTGGCCAACCCGGCGCCGTTTCGATTAAGTGAAGCAAGGTCCATGCGAGACCGAAACACTCGTCAGACCCGAACAGCTTGACTAGCGCTCGAGCGTCATCGTCCGAGACTGGCTGTTCTACCTTCGCGAGCAGCGCCTGGATTTTTTGCAGTTTAGCGACGTCCGGGCTCAGAGAATCCGGCAGCACCCCTAGCTTTACTAATTCACCGACGATAGGTTGCATCGATTCTCTCCTTCGAATTATTTCTTAAGCATCAATCCGGGGAAATTTGTGCGGTAATAGTCAACAAGAGTACGAAGACCTTCGTTGTACTGAGATCCAGCGATATTCCTTATGTCGCGAATGTCGCGCGCCAACACGTCCCGGAATGCCGCGCCGGCTTCTTGCGCTGCCGTCACCGCCCCATTGAAACCATATGTCCGCGTTAATACATGTTCGACTTGAGGTAGCACTAATGCGCCGCCATCTGCGCGACTCGTGAACCCAGCAGCTGCTTGGGGCATGTGGTGGGGGGTTAGGTTGTCAAATTTCACAGCCATTGCATCGAGATTAGCGAACCTTCCCGCTACTCCCTTCGCAAGCGGTCCTAATAATTTCGTCGCACCAGCTGCGGCCCCCATTGGGCCAAAGCTCAGTGCGAAGTCTAGGGCCGCTTCGTGAGTTAGCGGTTGGATCTCGGGGGTCGCGGCTTGCCGGTCCAGTGCGGCGGCCAGCGGATCACGTGCACTGCCCGCGTATCCCTGCGCCGCACTTGGCGTCAGCGAGAAGAGACTCTGCTGGCCGCTGGTGAGCGCTCCGACCGCTGGTCCCCCATAACTACTCTGCATGCCCGTAAAGGCCTGACTGACGGTGCCGAGTGGATCGGAGCGATTAATCGGGTTGTTTACGGCATAGGCATACTGGTTAACCCCTTCAATGAAGCCTAGCGGATCGGCCTGCGTGAAACGGCCAATGCTCGCATCATAGTAACGGGCGCGCATGAACGTGAGACCGGTCGTATCGGGCTCTCTGCCGGTGTAGCCATAGAGCGGGACGGTGCCGGCACCTGCCGTTCTATTGCCGAATGGATCAAAGCGTTGGGTGGCAATTACGGCACCGGTTGCTGCATCTGTCGTCAAGACGGCACTGTTAAAGCCATCCTGCGTATAGGCTTGGGTCTGGCTCGTGGTCGCACGCAGCAGCGGTTGGTCCAGCCCCGCATGCGTTAGCCGCGCCGTTGGGCTGCTCCAATCGCCATTAACTTCGAGATAGATGTTCAGGCCATCGTAGAGATAATCGGTGCGTGCGCTGTTGGTGGTCTTGGTTATGCGCCGACCATGGTCATCGTATTGGTAGGTTTCGGCGGTGCCTGGCTTGCTGGCCTGGGTGAACTGGTCTTTGGCGTTGTAGCTGTAAGTCCAGTCATTGGCGGTGCCAGTGGCGTCGCGGGTCGTGGTGTTGCCGTTGGCGTCGTAGCTAAAATCAAACTCGATAGGACCCGCCGCGCTGCCGGTGCGTACCGTGTCCATTTGATGCGCCGCATCGTGAGCGTAGAAGCGCGTGGTCGCGCCGTCGTAGTAGGTACGGCGGTTACCGAACGGATCGTAGGTCAGCGTCTGGGTGGTTGCGCCTTCCTGCACAGTGGTCAGGCGCGAGAGCGAGTCGTAACCGTAGGTTTGCGTTCTACTCGGGAGACCCGAGAGACTCTCGGTCAACGTCGCCCGGCGGCCAAGACCATCCTGGGTAAAGGTGACATCGAGCAGCGTCGTCGCACTCTTCGTCGTCTTCGCGGTCTTGAGCGCATTGTCCTTGAAGTAACTGGTGCGGGTGGTCACGCCCCCGGGCAGGGTCTGTTCAATGACTCTGCCCGCCGCATCGTATTGATACTCGACCAGCGTGTTGTTCGGCGCGAACACATGGCGCAAGCGGCCGACTGGGTCATACAAATAATCCGTGGTCTCATTCTGCGGGCCGGTCATGCGGTCTAAGAGGCCGCCACTGCTCCAGTGGTAACGCAGGGTTTGATTGGCACGACTGTCGGTGAGCGCGTCTAAACGATGCGCCGTGTCATAGCCGTAGCTGTAGTTGACGTTGGGGCCGGTGACCGACGTGACCTGCCCGAGGGCATTACGCAGGTAGGCTTCAGTCGACTCCAAGATATTGCCGGGTGCGTAGCCGCGCCGAGCCGCGACCAATCCGCCATAGCCATAATCCTGCTCCACCCGGTTGCCCCGGGCGCTCAGCACCTGGGTCGGATTGTCGTGGATGTCGTATTGGGCGGTGGTGGTGCGATTCAGCGCGTCGGTGGATGACAGGCGATTACCTCTATCATCGTAGCTGTGACTGGCTTGCAGGCTGAGGGTCGCGGCGTCGACGGTACATGTGTTACTTGCACTCGCACTGTGCCCGGCTTTCACCTCTTTCAGGTTGCCCAGCAGATCGTAGCTGTAACAGGTGATGGGGCGAATCGCGCCGAGCACGGTGTCGGGATAGGTCGCTTGCGCGATGCGCACCGGACGGTTCAGCGCATCGTATTGCGTGACGGTGTCTTGAGTGAGGTTATCAATGAGCCGCGTGACATTGCCGTTGGCATCGTATTCAAAGGTCGTGCAACGATTCTCGCCATCGCAGGTTTTCTGCAAGCGGCCATCCTGGGCCGCGCCGTAGTAGATGTAGGTGGTGGTGTTGCCGTTCGGATCTAGGCGCCGGAGCTCACGGCCTAAGCTATCGAGCGTGCGCGTGGCTTGGCGGCCTTCTTCATCAAAGGCGGTCGTGACACGACCCTTGGCATCGTATTCGAAGCCTAACGTGAAACCATCCGGATCGAGCACGTTGGTCAGGTTGCCTTGTGGATCATAAGTGAAGCGGGTGACCCCGCCGCCAGCATCCAACGTGGTCACGCGGCGATCATTGGCATCGAACTCATGGCTGGTGCTGTCCAGCAGTTTGGGCGCACCCGTGCCGATCACCAGAAGATTGTCGCTAATCGCATTGCCGTTCGCATCAAAGCGATAATCCCGCGCCTGGCCCACCGCATCGGTCCCACGTGTGATCCTATCGACCGTGTCATAACTGAACGCGACGGCCTCGAAGTGAGCATCGACCCCCGCGGTCAATCGACCTAGCGTGTCGTAGTTGAGCGGCGCGACATCATCGGCATCGTCACTGACCAGTCCGTCGCCATCTTTGTCGCCGTCGCGCGTAATTTGAGTGGGATAGAGCTTTTGTGCGGTGTAGCCCCAGGTGAGCGACAGACCGCGATTATTCGCCACATCGCGCACCTGTTTGGTTGAGGTGCGATTACCGGCGTCAAAGGTATGCCGCGTGTAGGCGAGTAAATCAGCGGCATTGGCCGTATAGGTCGCGGGATCAAGCGCCGCACCGACACCTTCTTTCAGCGCGAACTCATCCGTCAGGTTGCCGGTGGCGGTGTACTTGAACAGCCGATAGTTCCCGCGCGCATCTTTGACCTTGCCGGGTCGCCCGAACGTATTGGCCGCGTAGTGGCCGTAAACAATCGTGGCTCCCGAAGGGTTGGTGACCTGCTGCAGGTTACCGCTTAGGTCGTAGGCGTATTGCGTAATATGTCCGTAGGGATTGGTGGCTTGCGTGCGCAAATGCGGATCGCTGGCACTGGCGTAGGCGTACGTCCAAATCCCGCCATCTTCCTCGGTCACCTTGACCGGATTGCCGTAATTGTCGAACAGCATGGCACGTTCAAACCCGCGCGCATCGGTGATCACCGTTTCACGCCGGAAGTCGTCATAGCGATACGTATACTGCTCGCCTCGAGTATTGGTGTGGCGCAAGACCCGACCGTTCACGTAATACTCGAAGGCCATGCCGTTGCCCTTCGGCAGGGTGTAGCGTTTCATCGCATGCGCAATGCGTGGGCCGTCGATGCTCGTGAAGTACTCGTAAGTCACCGGCGCCTGGCTACCGGCGACGGCCAACGGGTTTCTATAGGTCCGCAGCTCGTCGGCGATATAGGTGTACTCATGGCGGCGGTTGGTGAAATCCTGCACGGCGGTCAAGCGCTCACCGGTATAAGAGAAGATCAGCGCACGAGCGTTGTCGTCGGTGACGGTGGTGAGCTTGCCGCCCGAATAGGCCAATGTCAGTGTGTTGCCGTTACGGCTCGTGATCTTGGTCAGCTTCGCTACCTGGCCAACGGTGCCGGGCACATTCTCGAAGGTGTACTTGAGACCGTTCTTTTCCGTGATGTCGTAACCGGTCGCGGTCTTCACCGTCGTGAAGAAGAAACCCTCGGGTCGCGTCATCGTGGCCCCGACGGCGACGCCACCGGCGGTACCGGTGACCAACATGCGTCGGCGCGCGCCGGTGCCGTCGAGCCATTCGATCGTCGAGGTGAGGGTGTCGGTATCAGCCGCGTTGGTCGCACCATCGGCGCGCTCATCCAGAAAACGCAGTTCATGCTCGAAACTGTGCCGCCAGCCGTAGCCCAAGCGGCCCGGCGTCGCCCCGATCTCAAGACTGTTGTACGTGCGCTCCAAGACGAACGGCAAATCACGCGCCGGGATCACCAGATCGCGCTCGGCGTGGTAGAGATTGCCCGTCGCCAGATTCACCGGATCGCCGCCGTAGCTGTTCAGCGGTGAACTGCCGTTACCGATCGCGCCATTGCTGATGAAGCTTGGGGTGTAGAGGTTCGTTCCGCTCGCCGACGGATTGCCGGAGGTGCGATAGCCTAAGCCCGAGACCGGGTTGTAAAGAAATGACGCTGGAGAGCCCGTGGTATAGCCGCCCGAATAGCCGCCGCCGATGATGAAGGCCGCGTTCCAAAAGCTGCCCTGGTTTCGCGTCGCGGCGAACACAGACCCTTTCCAGTCGTTGTACTGGATTTGGCGTTTGGGAATTTTGACCTCGTAGCCCAGCGTCAGGTAATCGGTCTGCAGGCTTGTGATGAAGCTGGCGGTATAGCCGTAAATCGGATCTGTCGTGGTGTTAATCAATCCGCTCGTTCCGGTACCGGACGTCAACGTCAACATTTGCGTGTTGATATTTTCATTGCCGAACTGCAGACCGCGCACGGTGGAGACGGCATCGAGCCGTGCGTTCTCGGCCCACACATAAGACTCAAGCGCGGAGCCGGCATAGCCCATCAGTTTGAAGCGCTCGAAATCCGAGTTACCAGTGGAAAGATTAACGCTGCGATTTCGAATGCCGGGAAAGTCCACGAGCATCCCGCGTCGTTGGATCCCGAGCGGCTGGTCCAGCACGCGCTCCGCTTTGCTGGTGGTGCTCGTTAACCCAAAACTGATTCCCAGATCGCCGGTCTCACCCGCAAGACGTCCGATGCGACGCGAGGAATCCGCCAAATAACGGAGATACTTCAGGCCAACGAGATGGAGATATTCTCCCATCGTGGATTCAATACTGGCGCTCAGCGTAGACGTGCTGTTCACGCTATTCACTAACGACTTCGCGCGAGCGGTCAGCAGGTTGGTGGTCGTCTGCCAGCCATAGATGCCAGCCGCATATAGGTCGGCCGCTCGAATTCCGTCAAAGGTGCAAAAGGCATTGAGCGACGGGCCGCATCCGGCCACAACTTGCGCGGCGCCTGCGCCCAGTTCCGGTAGGCGCACCTGCAGCTTGAGTCGATTGGGCGTCGCATCGGTCACGCAAATGTCTTGCGCCGTGCTGCTCGTGCCGATGGCGGTGCCTTCGCTGCGGACCACGGCCACCACTTGCGTGCCGCACGGTACAGCCGCGTCCGGGTTCGGATCGTTACGCCAATTCAGCAGTGCGGTTTGCGCCGCCGCGTTGACCCCTTCAAAGCCGAGGGTGAGGCGATTGAACGTCGCATCACGCAACCGCAAGGCGAGCGGTGTCAGCAAATCCGTTCCGGCGTTAGTCTCGACCTCCAGATCGAGGACGTAGCGATGCTGGGTCGGTAATGCGGAGATTTCAGCGCTGCTGGTCCCGGGCCACGCGGTAAAGGCTTCAACGGTATACGGCAGCGACGCTGGCAGAATGTCGATTGTCGTCTTCGCTTTGGTACTGGTGTAGCCGGCCTCGTTGACGGCAAGATTGCTCGCCGCCAGTAACGGCGCCGCCTGGGTTTCGAAGCGCTCGTGCGGTAGATCGACCGAGCGCTGAGCGAGGAAGGTATCGAAACTGAATGCGGCACTGATTTCTATTTCAGCGCGGTAGCGACGTGTCTCAAAACTCGGATCGAGCGGGATCCAGCGATGTCCGGCGTTATCGAGTTTCGCGCCGCGATAATGCGCGTAAGGCACGCAGGCTTCGACCCAGACATGAGACCATTTAGCGCCGATGGCCTGTGAAGCGCCGTTGAGAATGGTCGCAGCTTCCGGATTGCGGCCTTGGGCGAGACGCGCAGAGGCGGCGGGATAATTCTTGACGCGCAACCATTTATTCACACGGCTATCGGCACCAAGTGGCGTGGTGTCGACGATGTTGACCCGTCCACGGACGTAGCGCGACGGGATATTTGACGCGCGAAGGAGTGCGATTAGGAGTGAGGATTTATCGGTCGCGCTGCCGGTCTGGGTCAATAATGTATTCGCCGCACCTTTCAACGCGCCGTAATACGGTTCAAAGCCGATGTCATTGGCGACAAATTCGAAGATGGCGGCCGGCGAATAATCGAGCGCCTTCGCTTTGTCCTGGATTGCTTGCGTGAGCTCGATGTCATTGCCGTCGGCAGCGAGGTCAGCGGCCGTATAACTGCACGATTGGGCCTCCGTTGGTGTCGACGGTGCCGCCGCTAACAGCATGAATTCGCCCGCGAACGCATACAGGTGCTGCGCGCGCTCGGATTGATCGGCGAGATAATGAGCGGGTAGCTCAGACGCTGCGGGAAACTCTAGTGCCTTTGGCGGCAAAGCGAATGCAGTCCCTCGCGGCTGAGTAATCTGAAGCGATTCGTCGTCGAACGCACGGGCGCGTTGCATCGCACTGCGCACGCGCGCGAGTGCTACTGTCCGTGCCGCGGGGTCGGAACCGGATATTGCGTCTAGATCGCGGATCAGCGCATCGAGCTTCGCATAGGCATCGTCGCGTCGGCCGCGCGTGGTATCCATCGTTCGCGGGGTACGAATCCGCGCGGTTGGACTTTCGACGCCAAGCTCATCGATTAAGCGCTGGCGAAGGGTACGTATTTCATTGGCGGCGCCAGCGGCAGACATGGCTTCAAGATCTGATTTGGCCTGCTTATCTTTACGATTCTTCTGACCTTCAAGTTGAGACTCAAAGAATGTCAACGTTCTCGACATTTCATCGGTTAGGCTCGGCGCGCGGGATTGATCCGGGGCACCGGTTCCTAACCGGACCATTTTGTCCACCACCGCGGATGGGAGAGGCGCGACATCCTTCTGCGCCGAGGGCGTCGCGCTGACGACCGATACTGCAATCGTCAAAATCCAGGGCAGCATGTTTCTTAGACGCGGCGCGCGCATTTTCAGCGTTGATGTTCTGCCAGTGCTACGTTTGGTGGAGCTGAGAACAATTAACATGAGCGTGAGCTTTTACGACGCTGCGCGGAAAGCCCACACATGAGCAACAGACTCGCGAGAAGACCCAACCCCCACAGTGGTACCGCAGGCACTTGGATCGGCGATTCGGCGATTACCATCGACGCCGCGTGCGTCTCAATCGTCCCGTCGGACTTGGTTACCGCGTAGATGAAGTTAAAAGTGCCGGAGGTGGTGCCCTGCCCCGTGACAAGTCCAGTTGCGCTGTTAAGAAAGAGTCCCGCCGGGAGCAATCCAGTGACCAGCGCATACGCGACAGGGGTGCCGCCCTGGCTGGGGAGCTGCTGCGAGAATGCGCTCCCGATCGAACTGCTCGTAAGAAGCTCAGCGTCGTGAATTGAGATAACGGCACCGCTACTGCTTCTCGCTAGGTACTTGGTGTCGGCAAGATTGGGGTTGGTGCCGAGAAACGTCTCGCTTTCATCCGGCACGCCGTCAACATCGGTATCCGGTAATGCGACGCCGGGGACGCTCTGAAGCGCTAAGGCCGTCGCGTAAGCGTCGCCGCTCCAGGCACCGTCGACACCTTGGGTGGCAATCAAGCGATCGATCGCACTGTTTAACTTCGTGACAGTTGGCGCGCCGAGTGCCGTTGAATTCCCTCCTGCCGCAGCGGTGCGAACGGCGAGAACAAATAAAGCCGTCTCATACGGGCTGCCCGCAGTGGCGGCGGGATCATCTGTATAGCCGTTGTCCGCTTCGGTCAGCGTCAACAGCCAATTAATCCCCGCTGAAATTTGTGTGTTGGTGTTGAATCCGGGGAGAGCGCCTGGGAGCCACCGCGCAAGTGAAATGATGGATAATGTTGTCGGGATCACACGGCTGGGAGCCGGTTTCAATCCTGTCATCCCCGAACTTTCGGGGGCTTCGTAAGGCCAACCGCCATCTGCGTTGCGGGTGCCGCCCGAGCTCACCAAATTGGCGATGACGCCGACGGTAAAACCCGCGTCAGCGTAAGTCGCATTGGCGAGCCGGTACGCTTCGAACGCGACAGGCGTATCGGGTTGGCTCACGCCATACCCCGCATATGCCCCCCATCCCTTGCGCGGTTCGAACCGCGCTTCCGTCAGCTTGGCAAAGAGAGCATCACTTTCGCGACCGAAGCGGCCTAGCACCGCTGCCTGGCGAGCCAATGCATCGACGCTTCCCGCATGCGCATTGCCAAGCCAGGAAAGTCCGGCGTGGCGGGCGTAACCAACCGTAACCCCGGCGGCCTCAATTCCAAGAAGCGTCGTTGCCGTTGTTTGAACGTCAAGCCGCGGTGCGCTTTGCCAGTGGCCGTCGCCTTGCTGATGCGAGATCAACCAGGCCAATGCATGTGATCGCGCGGTATCAATTTGAGGCTGCGTTGCGGCTAACGCGACCCAATTGGGGTTAGCCGCTGCAATAATGAGGGCGATCACATAGAGTCGGCTCATTCATGAGTTCCTGATAATCGCGGCTGTTCTTGCCGTTTCCGGTTGACGGCGCATCGACTGTAAGAAGTTTTTATTGCTGTATCGTGAATTTTCGATAACACAGCCCTGCTGCGTTGCAACCAATTGCCATGGATTAATTCCGAGTGCTTGTTTATCGCGATTAGCGCGTGTTATGCGGTGGGGATCATTGGCGCGCTAAAATTCATAAGCGATAACGGCATTCCGCGTAGTCATCGGTAGGTCTCCGAATCGAGTGAGCTTTGAGTTGGGAAGGGCGGCTTAATTCCGGCGTGTTCAAGGGGAAGCTTAATGCGCGCGGGTATTCCCGGCTAGCGGCAACGACCGCTAACGTAGTAGGCTCGCAACTCTCAGGGCTATTCGAAATCTTGCGTTCCATGGGTAAAAATCTTTGCGTGCTTTTCGTCGTGCTGGCGTCTTTTTGTACGCCTGTCAGCGCCTTCGGTACCTGTGAAATCGTGCTCTCAACGGGACGCAATGTGAGCACCCGATTCACAGTGGCGCTAGCCTTGACCGCCGCAGAACACGCGGTTGGTTTGATGGGGCGGAGCTCGCTGGCCGAGCGCCATGGAATGCTGTTTGATTTTGGTCAGGAGCAGCGGATCTCCATGTGGATGAAGGACACGTTGATTTCTCTCGACATGGTGTTTTTCAGGAGCGATGGAACTTTGGTCTACCTGGAGCAGGCCACCGAGCCAAGATCGCTGAGGCACATTACGCCGCCGATGCCGATTCGATACGTGCTGGAAATCAACGCCGGTGCGAGTCGTGGGTTGAATCCCACGGCGCTGGTCAAACTGGACATGGTCCGTTTAAAGCAGTGCCTAAGCGCCGAATCAGCCGCCCGTTAGTTCGCCGTAATCGACCCTTTGCTCAAGGCCTCGAGCCCGGCAGTAAAGCCAGACAATGAAAGAGGTACCTCGATCGGCTGTCGCTGGGCATCATGAAAACGAACAGTCAGCTTATCCGCGCGCTTCAATGCGACTAGAAACTCTGGCTTTAATTTCAATCCGGCCCGGCAGCCATTTGGTTCACAGCGCTCGACCGGAAATCGGATAGGCGTGCTCTGCGGGAGTTCGATGCTGACGCCGGGCGGCAATGAGATCCCCAACGGCAGGCTAAGCAAGGCAATGGGTTCGGTCGTATTCGGCACATAGCCTATGGCGACCTGTAAGACGCGTTGGCCACCTTCGCGCAGCACCAAGTTCTGGAAAATAAAGCAACCGCCTTCCTTGTTGTCGTGCGGCGGCTCGCACTTAGCAGTCCAGCTTCCATAGTTTGCTTCATCCTGTGCGTAGGCAGGACTGCACAGAAGAATGGCAGCAACCAGGCACGCCATCGGGTTCTCGATTGAAGAGATCAACAAGCGGAGAGATTTTTCGAAGCAACTTGTCACGGCACTGATACTTTAACCTAGATTCGGTAGTTGAACGGCATAGACCGTGTGACCCATCGGGTGAAGGGCTAGGTGCCACCAGGCACAATAGAGTGCCTTGAAGACGAGTTGCAACGCCGCGATACGGCCAAGCGGGTGTTCTGCGATTGCCATCTCGGCTGGATGCTGGTCGCAGGGATGACTTCGCGCTACGCTCCCAGCATGCCTCAGCACACCTTTCAACCAGCGGTCGAAGCTTGGCTGCGTAACGCGTTTTTAGCACCTACCCCTGTCCAAACAAGGGTTTGGGACGCGCTGGTCGATTCAAAGCATTTGCTAGTGGCCGCGCCAACCGGTGCGGGGAAGACGCTCGCGGCCTTTCTCACGGTCATCGATGAACTCATCCGACAAGGGTTGGACGGCGCGCTGCCGCCCGGCGTACAAGTCGTGTATGTGTCGCCACTGAAGGCGCTGAGTAATGATATTGCGCGCAATCTAGACGCGCCGCTCACGGGAATTCGTGAGCAACTTGTCATCGCCGGGTATCCGGATGTCGCGGTGCGCACGGCGGTGCGCACCGGAGACACGCCCCAGTCAAGCCGTGCGTTAATGCGTCGACGCCCGCCACAAATTCTTGTGACGACGCCTGAGTCGCTATACATCCTGCTGACCAGCGACAGCGGACGAGCCATGTTGAGATCCACGCGTACGGTGATTGTGGATGAGATCCATGCATTGGCCGGCACCAAGCGCGGCGCTCACCTGGCGTTAAGTCTCGAGCGACTTTCAAGACTGACGATTTCTCGCCCCCGCCGGATAGGCCTTTCAGCGACCCAGAAGCCACTGGAGGAAATCGCTAAATTTCTCGTCGGCACGCGCGACGCCACCTGCCCTGCGGAGACGTTGGCGATTATCGATGAAGGGCATGCTCGCGATCGCGATCTCGGCATTGAGCTGCCGAGCGCCCCGCTAGAAGCTGTCTTGTCAGGAGAATCGGCCACTGAGATTTATGACCGAATTGCTGAACTCATCGGGCAACACCGCACAACGCTGGTGTTCGTCAACACGCGCCGCATGGCGGAGCGAGTCGCAAAAGCGTTAAGTGATCGGGTGGGATCCGAGGTGGTGTCCTCGCACCACGGCAGCATGGCGCGTGAGTTACGCCTGCAAGCGGAACAACGCTTGAAAGCCGGCGAGTTGAAGGCACTCGTTGCGACGGCATCGCTGGAGCTGGGTATCGATATCGGCGACGTCGATTTGGTGTGTCAGATAGGCTCGACCCGATCACTTGCCGTGTTTCTGCAGCGCGTGGGTCGGTCCGGACATCGTATCGGCGCGCTGGCCAAGGGGAGACTGTTTCCCCAGACGCGCGATGAGTTGGTGGAATGTGCGGCGCTCCTTGATATGACTCGACGAGGCGAGTTGGATCGAATCGATGTCGCGGGTCCCGCGTTAGATGTATTGGCGCAGCAAATCGTAGCGGAGGTGTCTTGTGAGGAATTCGGCATCGATGAATTATTTGAGTTATGCCGGGGTGCTTACTGTTATCGGGAGCTCGAGGTGGCGGGGTTTGAAAAGATCCTTACGATGCTCGCCGAAGGGTTCAACTTTGCGCGTGGCAAACGCAGCGCCTATGTTCATCTGGACCTAGTCAATCGTCGAATCAGACCGCGAATGGGTGCACGTTTGGTCGCAGTCACCTGTGGGGGCGCGATCCCTGATTCGGCGGATTACGATGTAATCGTCGAACCGTCAGGTCAGTTTGTCGGCACGGTCAACGAAGATTTTGCGATCGAGAGTTTGCCAGGCAGCATCTTTCAGCTGGGCAACAGTTCTTGGCGCGTATTGAAGGTTGGTCAGTCCGCCGTGCGCGTCGCCGACGCACAAGGTCAACCGCCGAATATGCCGTTCTGGCTCGGTGAAGCCCCAGCGCGGAGTGTCGAGCTTTCAGAGGCGGTTGCGCGACTACGAGCGGAGTTTGACGAAATCATGATTGCTGCCGGACCCGCCCACGGGCGAACGCAATTATTATGCTGGCTGCAACGAACACACGGGATCGGTCACTCGGCAGCAGCACAAATTTACGAGTATTTGGCGAGCGGGCGCCTCGCCTTGGGGGTAATGCCGACGCAGGATACGTTGGTTCTCGAAAGATTCTTTGATGAATCGGGCGGCATGCAGCTGGTCATCCATTCTCCATTTGGATCGAGGCTCAACCGAGCCTGGGGTTTGGCGCTACGCAAGCGATTTTGTCGACAGTTCAACTTCGAATTGCAGGCCGCCGCCGTTGAAGACGCCATCGTCATTTCGCTTGGCGCGGTGCACAGTTTCCCACTCGAGGATGTTTGGAAATTTCTAAAGTCCAGTTCGATCAGGGAGGTGTTGATTCAGGCAGTGCTGGATGCCCCTATGTTTACCATTCGATGGCGCTGGGTGGCATGTTGTGCACTCGCACTCCAACGCAATCGTAACGGCAAGCGCACGCCGCCCAGGCTACTCCGGATGAACGCCGAAGATTTGGTGTCGTTGATATTTCCCGATCAACTGGCCTGTGCAGAAAATCTTCGCGGTGCGCGTGAAATCCCAGACCATCCTTTGGTGCTACAGACACTCCATGATTGCCTGAGCGAAGTGATGGACTGTCGCGGGCTTGAATTGCTCTTGGGATCGATCGAACGGGGTGAAAAGAGGCTGGTTTCCAAAGATTTGACAGCCCCATCTCCGTTTGCACAAGCAGTTCTGAACGCCAATCCCTACGCGTTCCTCGACGATGCGCCGCTGGAAGAGCGACGTACGCAGGCAGTGCAAAGCCGGCGCTGGCTGGATCCGGAAACCGCACGCGATCTTGGCGCGCTAGATCCGGCCGCCATTGCGCGCGTGATCTCGGAAGTGTGGCCCGATCCCCGCAATAAGGACGAGTTACATGAAGCGTTGAGCCTGCTAGTGGTGGTGGAGCCACAGACACTGGACCAAGCGACTGGTGCAGCCGATGGCCAGTCTTGTTCTCGCCTGAGGCAATGGTTTGAAGAACTTCTAGCAGAAGGGCGGGCCGTGATCGCACAACGGCCGGGCATCCCCGCAACGCTATGGCTCGCCACCGAGAATACGGGGGATATTCAAGCGCTTTGGCCCGCTACGCAGATAACCGCGCATTCGGTCGGATTTACCTCCGGACCTAAATCTAGAGAGGATGCGCGTCTCGCGGTGGTACGGGGTTGGCTTGAAGTTTGCGGACCAGTCACGGCATCCGCAATGGCTGAACACATCGGTTTGGCGGTGTCGGAGATTGAAACCAGCCTGTTGCAATTAGAGTCGCGCGGGGTTGTCCTGCGTGGAAGGTTTTCTCCCACTGCGGAATCAATGCAATGGTGTGACCGTGGATTATTGGCGCGAATTCATCGATACACCCTGAACCGACTGCGGGCAGAAATAGAACCGGTGTGTGCTGCTGACTTCACCAGATTCCTGTTCGAGTGGCAGTTTGCGGGGAGCAACAGCCGGGTGGAAGGGCTCCTTGCGACGCAAAAAGTCCTGGAGTTGATGTCTGGCTACGAGGCGCCTGCGGGCGTGTGGGAAGCGGCGCTCCTCCCGTTACGCGTGCGCGATTACACCGGCGGCTATCTCGATAGGTTAACGACCAGTGGGAAGATCAGTTGGTTTCGACTCAGACCCCGCCACGGCTGTGGCCCCGGTGCGAGTCTTTCCCGGACTTCCCCGATCACTTTCGGTGCGAGAACGGAGATCGCAGCCTGGCAGGGATTGTCGAACGATTTATCGATCAATAAGGCTGAACTGAGTGGGCTAGCGGGACTGATCCGGGGTTATCTCGGCGCTCACGGGGCGTCCTTTTTCGAAGATATTGTCGAGGGCACCAAGCTTCTTCGAACCCAGTGTGAGGCGGGACTAAGCGAATTGGTGACCAATGGTCTCGCCACTTCAGATAGCGCTCTAGGGTTGAGGGTTTTGTTGACGCCAAGCGCGAAGCGGAAGCCTTTCAATGGAACACGTCGCCGGCGCGTCAGCGCGGTTGGGATAGAAGATGCAGGGCGGTGGTATTTAGCCGAGGCGGGCGAATCATCCACTGCATCAGACACCCCCGGTATCGATAAAGTAGAACCTATCGCGCGCGCCTTATTGGGACGCTACGGGGTGGTCTTTAGACGTGTTCTGGAACGAGAAAGCTGCGTATCCGTTTGGCGCGATCTGTTGCACTGCCTGCGACGGATGGAGGCACGCGGTGAGGTAAGAGGAGGACGGTTTGTGGCGGGCTTCTCGGGCGAGCAATTTGCGCTACCGGAAGCTATCGCATGCCTGCGGCGCGTTCGTAGTGCTGCGGGTAACGGGCAGGCGGAAGTGGTTAGCGCGGCTGATCCATTAAACATGGTGGGAATCCTCTGCCCCGGCGTCAGGATTCCCTCAAACAGCAACGCCCTCGTTGCCTATGTTGATGGCGAACCCGTGGCGACGAAACTGGGGAACGAAATTCACTTCCTGAAAGACCTCAAGACCGATCAAGAGTTGAGAATCAGAACAGCGTTTATCGCCCGGAATCTGCGACCTAGCCTACGCAAAGCCTCCTTCGCTCATTGACCGCAGTTCCATATTAATCGCAAGAGTAATCTCAGCGGCTACTGGCCGCGCCTCTATCCAGGGTCCAGCTGATCGCTCACCACATGATCCCACGTATGACGGAGCGAGCATCAATTCTGACTCGCCGAGAACGCTGAACTGGATCATCTAGTCGCTTATGCCAGGTATTTTCACCTCAAATAGGCGCAGAAAAAAAGGGACCCACGCGATAAGAAGGACCGCAGTCAGCCCTGCCTCAAGCTTTAGGACCGACCTTAGCTGACGTCGTTGCTCCCCAACGGTATCTGTCATGAAGACCATGGCCATGGTCATATCGAGTGGCAGTACAAACGCCAGAATGAGCATCAGCGTAGGGGTGATGACGGTCGGGAAGATCTTCCAGGAATAGGGGTCGGCGGTGCCATCTAGAAAAGGGCCGATGCACGCGACTATCAGTGTGGTCAGGAATAAGATTTTTCGTAATGGACTCAACGATCTATACCGTTGTTGTTTAAGGGCGATAAGCGGTTAAAAACGATCAGGAAGTAACGTAATGGAGAAACGGATCTTCAGTCAAGAATTAAAAGCCGGCAGCGATCTCTGCAGCTCACATTCAAGCGCGCAGATTCGTTCGACGATCCGTAAGCGTTCGCCGTCTTCACACGACAGCATGATCGCGTTGACTTCGTAGCCGACTCGAAGCGAGTTAACGTGGATCACACGACCCTCAAAGCGGTTGTTCTTGTGCCGCAATGGAATCGTAATGCGGATATTTGATCCGAGCTTATAGGGGATTCCAGAAAAGAAGCGGAGACCCACTTGCGTGTCCACTGCAACGCGAGCGAAACCAAACCAAGACTTCCAGGAAATGGCGGTGCGCACTTCAATTGGGAAGTCCCCGGGATGACTTAAAAAATTGCCAAGCGCGTGCGTCGATACATTCGAAAAGTGGCGTTGGACTACATTGGGCAATGTTGTAGCGTGCGCTACGATTGCGTGGTCACCTGTAAAGTCGAGCATTGGCATTGCTATTTAAAATATGTAGTTACAGGACTTACTTCATAAAGACTCTAGATTAAGTTTAGGCAGACTTCAAGCCTCTGTCGTATTGGGAAGGGGCGAATGGCGGAGGGATCAAATTCTGAAGAGTCTGACTCGCACGCAAGTGCGTGCCCGGCAAAGGTGTTGCTCGCGACGGTCTGCTGGTGGGAGATCTCCACCAGATAGGCATACAGCTGCTGCATGTTCGAGAGGCTGGCATCAAACTTACCCAGCGGACCGACAGTGGTAACTGTCGGTCGCCCAGTGCGACGCGATGCTTAGTTTAAGATTTCATGTCAGGAAATTAAGGTGTTGACCACGATGTTAGGCCGCTGCTGAAGGGTCTGCAGTACCACGCAATAACGTTCGGTGGTGGCGATAATTTTGGCCAGCGTTTCCGGCGGCGCAGCGGCGGCGATGTCGAAGGTCAGGCGAATGTCGCGGAAGCCGACCGGCGCGTCCTTGGCCACGCCCAGCGTGCCGCGGAAGTCGAGATCACCTTCGATCCGCACCTGCGATTTCGTCAACGTGACGCCGAACGCGGTTGCGACCGCCTTCAAGGTCACGCCGGCACACGCGGCAAGTGCCTCCAACAGCATATCGCCGGAACAGGCTTGCGACCCGCTACCGCCGGTGGCGGGGTGCAGCCCAGCTTCGATCAAGCCTTTACTGGTCGCGAGCTTGCACGCGATGCCCTCGACACCGTTCGCTTCCGCGTAGAGCGTTATCAGTGCGCGGTCAGGATCGCTGCGGTATTGCGCCTTGAGCGGCGCCTGGAGTGCTTTTAGTGCCTCGGAATCCATGTAACCTCCCCATTTTCCGGTTGAAACGTTAGATGTGATGCATGGTAACGAAGGGAGGTCGCGAGATGCAATTTATGGCATTGGTCGTGAGGCCGGCCAAGCATTTCGACTGCGCGTGTTCTAATGTGGGATAGGCGAAATGTAGCTTCTGATCATAAAAGGATGACCCGTGCAAAAACAAATCCACATGAACGCTTTTACCCAGTGCTGCATTGGTCATCATTCGATCGGGCAGTGGAAACACCCGCTCGACCGGCCGCTGGACGGCTACAAGAACGTGCATTATTGGATCGAACTCGCGCGAATTCTGGAAGCAGGCTTCTTCGACGCCTTGTTTCTGGCCGATGTGCATGGCACCTATGACGTCTACCGTGGCTCGCGCGAAACGGCAGTGCGTCATGGCACCCAGTTCCCGAGTAACGATCCAACCTTGATCATTCCGGCGATGGCGGCCGCGACTAAGCATCTGGGCTTCGCCAGCACTTATAGCACGACCTATTATCCGCCCTATCACACAGCCAAGCTGTTCTCGACCCTGGACCATCTCACTAGCGGGCGGATCGCCTGGAATATCGTTACCTCGTACCTGGCGGATGCGAACGCCAATTTCGGCATGGACCAAATGATGGCGCATGACCAGCGCTACGATCGCGCCGAGGAATACATGGAAGTTTGTTATCAGTTATGGGAGCACTCATGGGAAGAGGACGCGATGGTGCGCGATGTTGAGCGCGACATGCTGATCGATCCGGCCAAGGTCCACGAGATCAATTACCAGGGCGAGTACTTCAAGGTCCCCGGCCCCCACATGTGTGAGCCGTCGCCTCAGCGCACCCCTGTGTTATTCCAGGCCGGGCAATCCGGGCGCGGTGTACAGTTCGCAGCGCGCCATGCGGAGGCCATCTTTGCCATTCACCCGAACATCGCTGCGTGCCGCGCCGGCGTCGAACAGTTGTCCCAGGCGCTGAAGGCCGTTGGGCGACGACGCGACGAGGTCAAATACTTTCCCGGCGTAACGGTCATCGTCGCCCCGACCGACGAAGAGGCGCGACTGAAACTCGAGACCTGCCGCAGCTACCGCAGTCCTGAGGGGGCACTGGCCCTGTTTTGCGGCTGGATCGGCGTCGATATCGCGCAGCTCGAGTCGGGTAAGAACCTCATGGACATGAAGACCGATGCCATCCAGGGCCTGATCCATTATTTCGGGACCGTCGATCCGCATCGTCATTGGACCTTGGAAGAGATCGGCGAATATCTATCAATCGGCAGCGTGATGCCCAAAATCGTCGGCAGTCCGCAAACGGTTGCCGACGAACTCGAACGCTGGGTTGACGAAGGGGGTTGCGATGGCTTTAATCTGGTGCCGGTCACCCAGCCGCGTGGCTTCGCCGAATTCGGCGAGTTGGTGGTGCCGGAGCTGCAGCGGCGCGGTCGCATGCGCACCCATTACGAAGGAGACACCTTGCGCGAACGCTATTTCGGCGTGGGTCACCAGCGCCTAGCGAAAAAGCATGTCGCACACCACACGCTGCCAGCGTGGAAGCAGGCAGTAGCGGCTGCGCGTAAGGCCAAGCGCGCAGAGTAGCCCGGTGCACGTAACCGTTTTTCACAACAGGATAACGTGCAGGGACTTAGGCAATTTCTTCGCGCGATTGCACGCGAAGAATGCGTTCCAAAAATCTCTAGGGCGCTAGAATTTCCACCAAAAACCCATCCGGCAACTCGCGTTTGCCCGCAATGAAGTCGCCATTAATATCGGTGGCCCAGAGTTTGCCGTCAACGAACCGCACCCCTATGGGATTCTGGAAGCCGGCGGCAACGAGTTCCGGCGTGCCCTCAGGGGTGAGCCGGTAGAGTTTGCCATCAGCATCGATGGCCTGTGTCATGGGCACCGGAATTTGAAAACGCCCGATATCGGCGAAAAACAACTGCCCGCCAAATGCGCCAAAACCCGCGGGCGCGTAGTCCATTCCCATCGGCCGCCCAGCGCCTGAAAATACGGGTTTGTCGGCGATTTTTCCGGCGGGTGAGACCCGCACGATAGCACCGGTGGGCGCGGCCGTGCTGGTGATGTCGTAGGCGCCGCGACTGACCGACACCAGCATGCTTTTCCCATCGGGCGCGAAGGTAATCATCGCCGGCGCACTGTATCGCTGACCGTCGAATACTACGAAGGGTGTGCATTTACCGTCCGGCGTCACCTGGTAGATCGCATCGTTGTAGATGGTGACCGCGTAGAGCTTGCCGGCAAAGGGAGTGCCGGGTGGCCCGAAGCGGGCATCCAAACCAAAGCCTGAAATTTTCTTGCTACCCGCACTCGGTAACGTACAAAAGATACTGGTCGCATAATTCTGGGTCGGGTCGACCCGTTGAATGACATGGTTGGCAAGCGCGCCTTCCATCGCGACCTTGGGTTGCGCCAAGGTGAAAATCTGCCCGCCGAACTCACCGAAGCCCTGTGGCGCGATATCGTAGCCAACGGTCGGCAATAATTTCCCGATATCGGCAAGGACAGAAATTTTACCCGCCGCACTGATCGCGAGCAGGCGACTGCCCTTGTCCTTTTCTTCTCCGCCATCGTCGTTTAACCAGGTCACCGGTCCCCTCGGCAACATGATCAGGGGATCGTAGAGCTGGCCAGGCGGGATCAGGACCTTCGCCGTAAAACCGGCTTCGGCTTGAATGACGGGCGGCGCAAGTAACCGATCCACGAGGTCTTTCAGTTTGTCCTGCGCGAGCGCAGAAGGCATCACCATAACGCTGACACAGAAAGCTAGTCCGATCCTCTCGAGATTCCACATGATTTGTCTCCCTCTCATTGTTCGTTAAGGGCGGAGCACGAGACTGTCCCCATGGCCGCCACGGTTATTCTATGGATCAGATCGTTAGGCACGCTTGCTGGAATGCCTGTACCGCTGTTTTAGCGGCGGTCACGTTATCCGGAACGCCAGGCAGCTCAGCGCAATAGGCGCCTACTGCGGCATCGGCAAGCGGATCCCATTGTGCAATCCAATCGGCAATCGCGGCGTGATTCGCGGGATCATGCTTGAGCGCGTAGGCGGTCAATGCGCGAGTCCAGTGCCGGCTTCGTTCAGCGTCGCACAGCTGGGCGTCAATGAGAAAGCCGAGCAAAGAGTCGCCGCTTGCCCTGCTCGCGCGCGCGAGCGGCCGCAGCAGGCCTTCCTCGAGTGCCGGCTTTGCAACCAGATTGAGCGCTACAAACGCTTCGCCCCAGTCGTAGGTGGTCAGGAGCTTTTCCATCAGCTCGCGCGCGCCTTGCCAGGCCGGATGGTTCTCCCACCGCTCGCGTTCGTGGTCACCGAAACCAATCGATGGGTGGTGCTTGCGGAGTTCTGCCGTGCGATAGGCAATGCGCGACAGCCAACGATATTGATCGGCCATCTGCATCGCCGCGCAGTTATCGATCGTGCTCGCGGGTGCGACCACCACCAGGTAGGCCGAGCACATCTGCAAGGTGTGGAGCAAGTAGCGCAGGGGGGTATAGAGCAGCGCGAGCCGTGTGAGCCATGCTTCGCTCAAGGTTAGATCGTGACCCAACTCATCGTGCTCGTTGAGTAGGCCATCGACATAGATTTCGGCGTCGTTCTGGAGCGAGGTATACGCACGATAAGTCAGTTCGTCGGGATCGCGGAACCCGTGCCAATCGGTGTGCTTGAGCGGACTCCCGTTTCGGTACTGCCGTAGCCAGCGATTCATGTAGACGTTGGTATCGAGTTCGAGTGGTCGTTCCGGGTTGGCAGTGTTGAACAGCGTCTTGACCGAGACAATCTCGTATTCACTCGGGCGTCGCCGCCCACCAGCGAGATGGCTCCAGGTTTTGAGGGGCCTTAGCACTGCGGGTTGATCTTCGTGAGTCATGCGTGAGTCTCCCGCCGACTTGTTACAGGGATTTGGTCAGATAAAAGCGAAAGTGCGTGCTTTCCGATTCGACTTGTCCCGCGAAGGAGGCCAGCACCACCCCAAGCTCCTGCATGTTGAACGGTCGACCAAGAAATTTCGCCATGGTCGTGCGCCGCAGGATGCATTCGCCGTCAGTCTGGATCCGGACGTAGGCGCAGTTGTCCTCGATGTCGAAGTGCTTGCCTGGATTGTCTTCCACCAGTGCTTCGATCGCCGCATCGGCGATTTCGCCGGTTTTGATGACGGGCCCGACCTTGTTGTTGCGCAGGAGGTCTTTGCTCATTCGTAGTAGATCTCTATCGTATCGAGCCTGACCCAACCGGCCCGCGCCACAGTCTCCTCACGCGCAATGGGTGCGGGGACATCCTGCAGCCGCACCCGCATTACGCGCCCGGGGTAGCGCGGCAGCATGCGGCCGGCAAAATGTTCGGCCGCCTCACTGGCGACCTGATCCATCGTGAAGCTGGTATCCACCGAGATCAGGGTCAGGATGCAGCCGTCCTCGAAATTACACACCACGGGTAGTGCACTCACGCAGCTGCCTCGTCAGGCTGATCCGTCTGGGCCCAAGCCCAGGCGTAGTCATGCGCGTCTTCACCGCGTTCGCCTGGCATCAGATCGAAGTAACGGAGGGTTCCTTCGATATCCGGGGGTTGAATGTCGCCGGTGAGCAGGCGATCAATCACGCTCTTGTGATCCTGGTAGCGCGACGGTTCGAGGTTGAAGATCCACTGGCAGGGCTCGGAGCAGAAGTAGTAACGACGGCCTTCCAGATCGGTCCAGTAGCCGCGATTCGAATGTCCCGCGTGAGGGGTGCTGCCGACCGAGAGTCCGCAAATATTGCACAGCATCGGCAGCGTCTTAGGATAAAGCTTATCGATGCGTTGGTGACGCGCATTATCAGCCACCACATCCCACAAGCGTCCCCATTTCTCCGACCAGCCTGGATACTTGCTTTCCAACCAGGCCCGTTCGGGCGGTGCTACGCCAGCCGCAGGATCCCACCATACCGTTTGTCGCACGAACCAGATCTCGAGATGCCCGCTGTGATGATAGAACTCGACGCTCTTCAAAAAGAACTCCCAATACCACGGGCGCTCGAGGCCGAGATCGAGCAACGCGCGTTCGAACTGCACAATAATGAATTCTTCGATAAATTCCTTGAACGATTTGTCGCGATGCGCGAGCGGGGTGATGTAGTCGATGGCGGGGCCGGTGAGTGTGAAGAAGATCCGCCACTGCCGCCAGAAAGAGATGTCGACTGCCTGCTGTGCTTCTTTTTTCTTGCCGTTCGCAATCAGCACTTTGAGCGCTGCACCGCCGATCTGCGCGTGACGTGCCTCGTCCGTTTGCACACTGGAAATGAGATTGGAGAAACTATAGTCACCGGCTTTGGCAGCGTCCGCCGCGAGCCCGAGGAACTGGAGATTAGTGAATCCCTGCTCGAGTGCGAAGGTAAGCATGATCGACATGCTCGCCGCATCGCGGGACAGAATTGTATCGTCCAGCGCCGCGCGCGAGGCGATCGCGGCCCAGCTGTTGGTATGGAACATCTTCTGCGCGAGGTCGAACTGGCGCGACTTGCCCACGAACTCATGCGCAAAATAGAGTTGAATCTGGGTGTGGCGGATCTCGTCCAAGGTGCCGAACGTCGCCATGTTACGCATTCCGGGCGCCTTGCCGAAACGAACCATCTTGGCTTCGCCCGGCACTGCAGAGTATTCAGCGAGACAGAGCGCGCCGAAGTGAAGCTTCAAAATGCTCTGCCAGCCAGGGTCCGCCTGATCGTAGAAATTCGAACGCGCGAGCGCGGCGCGCACGGAATAGGCATCTGCGTCCTTCTTTGACTGGACGTCCACATATTCGCGGTAGGAGATCTTGAACGGCTCGTCGTAGGCTTCCCATTGCTCAAGACTAAGCCCAAAGCGATCGCTCATTTCGGTGGGAAAGAGATCCTCCTCCGTGACATAGCGCGGCGTCCAGTTTGTCGCGCGCGCGAGGTTGTACCATTCGGAGCGATCTAGTAGGGCCATCGTACGTCCTCCCGATGCAATAGGGGCTGACAACGAGCTTACGTGTCCGCAACGGCGTTGTATATGGTGTTGCGGGCTTTCTGCGCAGGTTATGCGGATAGCGCTTGAAGGCGCTGAACTTCCTCGGCGAGCTCGCACAGCGCGTATGGGAGCGAGTTGAGCCGGCGACCTAATCGTTCCTCGTCAATTCTCGCGCGATCACCAGGCGTTGAATCTCATTGGTGCCTTCGTATAGGGAGAGCACGCGCGCGTCACGATAAAGTTTCTCGATCGGAAAATCGTTTAAGCATCCATCACCCCCATGGATCTGGAGCGCATCCGAGCACACCCGCTCGGCGATGGTCGAGGCAAACAGCTTTGCCATTGAGGCCTCCCGCACACAACGCAGTCCCGCATCTTTTAAGGTCGCGGCATGTAGGGTCATGTGGTGCGCGCTTTCGATGGCGGTCGCCATATCCGCCAGTTTGAACGCGACCGCCTGCTGTTCACGCAGGGGCTTGCCAAAGGCGTGCCGCTCCTCGGCATACCGACGGGCGGCAGACAACGCCGCACGGGCGACGCCGACCGCCTGCGCGGCCACCCCGATTCGACCGTGCTCCAGGTAAGCGAGCGCAATCTTATAGCCACCGTTGAGCGGTCCTAGCAGGTTGCTGGCTGGAATAAATAGATTTTCCAGCACGATCTGGCAGGTATCCGCTGCGTGATGCCCGAGTTTTCGTTCCTCGTGAGCGACCCGATAACCGGTAGCCTTGGTCGGCGTTAGGAAGCACGAGAGGCCGCGCTTCCCTGCATCCGGATCAGTCACGGCGACGATCAAAGCGACCTCGGCGCTGCGCCCCCCGGTCACGAACTGCTTGACGCCATTGAGCACATAACCATCGCCATCGCGTACGGCACGCGTCTGGATCGCCGCCGCATCCGAACCCGCGTGTGGCTCCGTCAGCAGAAACGCGCTGCTCTGAGCACCCGTCGCGAGCGGGCGCAGGAAGCGTTCCTTTTGATCCGGCGTCCCGTAATCCTGCAGAGCCGTGCAGTTCGGTGAATTGTTTACGCACATCAAATTGCACAAGCCGCAGTCGCCGGCCGCGATTTCTTCCACGGCCAGCACATAGGCCACCTGGTCAAGACCGGCACCGCCCCATGCGGGATCAATGCATAAGCCCATGAAGCCCAATGGTCCCAGCGCGCGTAACACGTGAATCGGCACGCAGTATTCACGATCCCAGCGTGCGGCGTGAGGCGCGATTTCGCGGGCGACAAAACTCTGCGCGATCGCCCGGACTTGCAATTGTTCTGGCGTATGAATCATTCTGATGATGTGTGTGACTTAGACTGTTCACGGTGCGTCAAGACCCCAAGCGCCCTCGCCATTGGCAATCGTGGGCCAGTGCAAAGGCTGCGCGCCATCTTACGCTGGATACTTCCCCACCGCGGGATCCACCCTGGTTGATTGATGTCGGATGACAAAACATATGCGTATAGGTCTCTGTTCGCGGGGCTTTACCCGGCTTTTCCAAATACTGAACGAATTACTGCCGGAGGATGAAATTTTCGAATGCGATGCCAGTGAAGTGGCCACCCTCGCGAAAGACACCGACGTCTTTATTCCGGTGGTTGCGCGGATCCCTGCGGAGGTATTCGGACCGCCACGCCTGAAGCTTATCCAGCAATATGGCGTAGGTCTCGACAGCGTAGATATTCCCGCCGCCACCCACGCCGGCGTACTGGTCGCCAATGTGCCCAGCGTGGGGACCGGCAACGCAGAGTCTGTGGCCGAACTTGCCATCGCGCACATGCTGATGCTGTCGCGCGATATGCCGACGGCGTTCCGACGGTTTCGCGAGAAGCGCGTTGGAGCGCCACTCGGTGGCTGTCTCTGGCGCAGCACCGTCGTCATCCTGGGCTATGGTGGGATCGGTGAGGAAATCGCGCGCCGCCTCGCGGGGTTCGGCACCCGCATCATTGCGGTTTCGCGTCATGGCCCGGCGGGAACCCGCGTACGTGACCCGTCAGTACACGTCGACCTGCATGTCGCCGCCGAGGCTATCGGCGAGGTAGTGGCGCAAGCCGAGTATCTCGTTGTTGCCGCGCCGGCGTCGCCGGAGAATATCGGGTTGGTTGATGCCGCCGTACTCACGCGGATGAAGCCTGGTTCCTACATCGTTAATGTCGCCCGTGGTCCCGTGATCGATTACCAGGCCCTGCTGACCGCGCTGAGGGAGGGCAGGGTGGCTGGCGCCGGCCTTGATGTCTTCTGGAATGAGCCTTTCGATCCGGACGATCCGCTGCTGAAGGAAAACGTGATCGCGACCCCCCATATCGGCGGCGCGACGGAACGCAGTTTAACCGGGATAGGGAGGGCCGTGGCTGCGAATATCGAATGCGTGCGGCGTGGGGAAATGCCCGCCTGCTGTGCAAATCCGGAAGTGGGTTATGGCAGGCTGGATGGCTAAACGGAGAATCTATGGAAACAGTCGCAGTATTGGATTTCGAGACGACGGGCCTCTCGCCGCAATGGGGCGATCGGGCAACGGAGATCGCGATCACGCTGGTGCGCGAGGGGCAAGTGGTGGATCGCTTCCAAAGTTTGATGAACGCTGGGCGGCGCATTCCGGCTGACATCACGCACCTCACGGGGATCACGAATGGCATGATTGCGACGGCCCCATCGGCCGCGAAGGTCATGCGCGACGCGGCGCGATTTGTCGGTAACACCCCGCTGGTGGCGCACAACGCCTCGTTCGACCAAAAATTCTGGGCGACGGAGCTCGCACGTGTCTCGCTAAAGTCAGCGAGTGCGTTTGCGTGCACGCTGCTGTTGGCGCGGCGGATTTATCCCGAATCACCGAATTACCGACTCTCGACGTTAGTTCAGCTATTGCGCCTTCCCCAAGCTGGCCGCGCCCACAGGGCGATGGTCGATGCCGAGATGGCGGGCGACCTGTGGTGTCGGATTCAGACAGATATTTTAGAGACCTATGACCTGCGATTCATCAATCATCAACTGCTGACACGTGTGCAACGCGTGTCGCGCGCGAAAGTCCCAATGCTGTTGCGTGCCTGTGCGAGTGGTGGCTGAGCGCGAGCCGCTCTAGCGGATTACGGGCGGGTTACGGCCAGTGCACAGGGTGCTCGTCGCGGCCTGATTTGCGTTATTCTCGTGCCTCGCCAACCATCCGGAGAACACCATGGTGACTGTGCACACTGAAGCCGGCCAAGACAAAATCGCGGGTGCGCGGATCCACCGCGACAATCTCCGGCTGAACAAACTAGAAGCCGCCCCCCACTGGAGCGCTCGGCCGTGAGCGGCGATCATTCCACGAGGCGCGCGCAGCCCAGTGATCAGGTCTTGTGGGAGCTCGTAGAACGCCAACGGATCACCGAAACCCTGCAGGACTACTGCCACTTTGTCGACCGCAACGATCCGGCCTCCCTGGTCGAGCGTGTGTTCTGCGTCGATGG
>JAYTEX010000164.1:0-9052 GCA_043734785.1 Pseudomonadota bacterium
GTCTGTGCGGTCCGGCGGTCACTGCAACGCGATGCTTGCCGGCGCCAGCTTGCCCGCGCCGCGCACGCCCAAAGAATCGCGCCACCACACCGCATTCGCGATCACGCCATCGAAGCGCCGCGCAGCAGGCACAAGCGGCACATCTGCGTGCTGCCGGGGGCGTGTGTCGTTGATGGCATCCAATACCGGCGCATCCAGGCGCACGGCCGGGGCCCCGTGGCCTTTGCAGCACAGGTGCATGCGGGTGCTTTGCACGTCAATCATTTCTCCCGGCATTGCTCCCGGCGGATTACCCAAGGGATGCGCCAACGCCGACATCGCACAGACGACCAGCAGACCGGCCCATCCCATCGCGCGCGCGCAGCGTTTCAATTGATGTTCAATGGTGAGCACGAATCTGGCACCTTGCCGGACAGGATGGCATTGTGACAGATTCACCGTTGACTAGTTTCCATCACTCGCGCGGTAAGCTTAACTCATGACTATTGCACAAATTCCGGCACAAATTCCGGCGCGCGCGCCGCGCCCCGTCCCGTTATGGCGACGGCTGGCGGCAATCCTCTATGACTGTTTCGCAGTGTTTGCCGTATGTTTCGTCGCTGGTGCGCTCGCCGTCGCGCTCCATCACGGGCAGGCGATCGCGGCCGAATCCTGGTGGTTTACGGCCTACCTCGGGCTCGCGAGCTACGCCTATTTTGCCTACAGTTGGCGGCGTGGTCGCACGCTCGGCATGCGCAGCTGGAAACTCCGCCTGGTGGATGCGACCACCGGCAACGCCGTCAGTTGGTCGCAGACCGCGCTCCGTTTTGTAGTCGCCTTGCTGGCATGGGTGCCCGCCGGCATGGGCTACTGGCGGGCCTTGTGGGATCGCGAGCAGCGCACCTGGCACGATTTGGTTTCGGCGACCCGTTTGGTGCGCGATTGACCCGCGTGCTTAAGGCGTACGCGCTAACAAATACACTGCGACTGCGGTCATCAGGAGGGCCGGCCCTGTGGCGCTCAACAGCGGCGGAATCTCATAGACCACGCCAAGATGGCCAGCCGCCTGATTGAGAAGATGAAAGCCAAGTCCGATCAAAGCACCCACCAGCACCCGCTGACCCACGGATACATTCCGGTTGGCGCGCAGCACCATCGGCACCGCGAGCACCACCATCACGACACTCGCCAGCGGATAGGTCAGTTTCAGCCACATGACGTGGAGGTAGCGCTGAGCATTCTGCCCATTGTTGAGCAGAAATCGGCTGTACTTGTACAGATTCCAGATCGAAAGACTATCGGGATTGATGGTGACCATCTGCAGCAGGTCGGGTTTCAGGATTGAGTCCCACGCGGCTTCCGGCAAGGTCCGTCTATGCAACCCGTCGTCATCTAATACGGTCTGCGAGATGTTCTCCAGTATCCACTCGTGCCCGGCGTAGCGCGCAAATTCGGCATAGGTGCTGAGCCGCAGCTTGTTCATCGCGTCGAACTCATAGATATAGACATCACGCAACTGATCGCCCGGCAGAATCTCCCGGATGTTGATGTAGCTGTTCCCATCGCGTGCCCAGAAGCCGTTTTCGGACTTGAACGTAATTCGATCGTTGATCGCGATATTGCGGTAATCGCGCGCAAAGCGTTCGGCGGGCGGGGCGATGAATTCCCCGTTCAACATCGCGACGCCGAGCAGGATCATGCCCGCCTTCACCACGGCATATACCACGCGCCCTTTCGATACCCCAACGCAGCGAATCACGGCGAGTTCACCATTGCGCATCATCGTACCGAAGCCAATCAAAGAACCGATGAGCGCTGCCATTGGGAAGAGCTCGTAGGTCAGGCTCGGCACGCTGAACAGCACGAACACCATCGCACGCGCCAGCCCATACTGCCCGCGACCGAGATCTTCCAATTCGTCAATGAAAGAAAAGAAGGTGAAAATCGCGACTAGCACCAACAGCACCGTCACGGTCGCGGAAATGATGTTCCAGCCAATGTAGCGATCGAGGATCTTCATCGGACGAGGCGTGCTTTACGGTTCAATCAACGAACGCATACACTGCGGCGGATGCCTCTCGCACAGCGAGCGGATGGCAATCGTGGGACTGGACAGCAGCGGAGAAACGTCAAAATGGAAGTATCGATCAAACTCGGTAGCGCACGCACTCTGAAAACGGCTTGCATCGCGGTCGCGGTGTTTGCCGGCAAGCGCCTGAGCCCGACCGCGCAGTCCCTCGACAAAGCCAGCCGCGGCACGCTCAGTCGAGTGATCAAGCGGGGCGATATTAGCGGTAATCAGGGGGAAGCGCTAATGCTGCCTGACGTCAGCGGAATCACGGCCGAGCGTGTTCTGTTGGTGGGCTGTGGCAAACAGGACGGCGTCACGGGACAGGAGTATCTCGGCATCTTGAACAATGCCGCCAAGACCGTCTGCGAAGCCGGCCTCAAAACCGCGGCCAGCGCATTGCTTGAAGTGTCCGTCAAGGAACGCGACGTGCGCTGGAAGGCACGCCAGGCGGCGGTCGCCTTCAATGCAGCCAATTATCGTTTCGACAAGCTGAAGAGCAAACCCTCGCGAAAATCGTCACTAACCCGGTTGCTTCTGCTCAGCGACAACGCCGAGGCTGCGGCCGTAGAAGCGGGGATTGTGCTGGGGAGCGGCATCGCAAGCGGCATGACCCTGACCAAGGATCTCGCCAACCTGCCCGGCAATCACTGCACGCCGACGCACCTCGCCGAAGCGGCCCTCGGACTCGCCAAGATTCACCCCTCGCTGAAGGTGACGGTCTTGAATGAAAGCGACATGCAGAAACTGGGCATGGGTTCGCTGCTGTCGGTAGCGCGCGGCAGCCGGCAGCCGCCCAAGCTCATCACGGTAGAATACCGCGGCGGCGAACGTAATGCCCGCCCGGTCGTGCTGGTGGGCAAAGGCGTCACCTTCGATTCAGGCGGCATCTCGATCAAGCCGGCAGCTGCCATGGATGAGATGAAATTCGATATGGCCGGCGCGGCCTGCGTGCTCGGCGTCATGCAGGCAGTCGCCCAACTCGCGTTGCCGATCAACGTGGTCGGCGTGGTGCCGGCCACCGAGAACATGCCGGACGGCAATGCGAGCAAGCCGGGTGATGTCATCACCAGCATGTCAGGGCAGACCATCGAGATTTTGAACACCGATGCCGAAGGCCGTCTTATTCTGTGTGATGCGCTCACTTACAGTGCGCGCTTCGAGCCGGACGTGGTCGTCGATATCGCGACCCTGACCGGCGCCTGCGTGGTCGCCCTCGGCAGCCATGCCTGCGGACTCCTCAGCAATCACGACCCGCTGGCCACGGCGCTGCTCGCCGCCGGACAGCAGGCAGGTGATCGCGCCTGGCGTCTGCCACTATGGGACGAATATCAGAAACAGATTGAAAGCCCGTTCGCCGACATGGCGAATGTCGGCGGCCGAGAAGCAGGCACGATCACCGCTGCTTGTTTCCTCGCGCGCTTCACCAAGGATTATCACTGGGCGCATCTCGATATCGCCGGTACTGCGTGGACCAGTGGCAAGGCCAAGGGCGCGACCGGACGCCCCGTGCCGTTGCTCATGGAGTACCTCCTGAATCGCTGCGAACCACGGTTGCCTGAATGACGAGCATCGATTTTCACGTGCTGCCGGCGCAGGCGCGACGCCAGCATGACGTCTGCGTGTGCGAGTTGGTCGAGCGCGCCTGGCAGGCGGGGCGCCAGGTTTACGTGCATTGTCTGGATGACGACATGGCGACCAGCTTCGATGAGCTACTCTGGACTTTTCACGACACCAGCTTCGTGCCGCATGCGCTGGCCGGCACCCCGGACGCCACGCAGGCCAACGTTTTGCCGGGGGTCTTGCTGGGGAGTGCGCCCGTCGCACCCGAGGGTATGGATACGCTGGTGAATCTCCATCCCGAAGTGCCCGGTTTTTTCAGCCAGTTCGAACGGGTCATCGAAACTACCGGCCATGATGACCACACTCGCCAACTGGCCCGTGAGCGCTACCGTTTTTACAAGGACCGGGGGTATCTGCTCGCGATGCATCACGGATGACTGTGTGATTCCCTCGGACGACCTCCCCACCAACGATCTGGGCGCGGCAATCGGTGAACTTGAAACCCTGATCGAACACGCACGCGACGAACTGCACGCGGTGCTCGATGGGCGCAGATTACCGCCGGGCGTCGTGCCGCCGGTACTGAGTGAGCGCGTCGACCATGTCGACCCATCGATTTTTAGCAATCCAAATCGCGACCGGGACGTTCGCCAAGCCACAATGCGCGACGAATCGGCAGATCCCGCGCCTTCACCGGCGCAAACGCACCCGAATGCGACCATGCCGGCAGCGACTGCCCCGACCGTGCGCGCTGCCCCACCTGACACGACAATCCAAGAAGATGCTCCGATGAACGCACAATCGACGCCACCCGCCCGGACCACCGAGTCGCCGATCGCCAAAACTTACGATCCGCACGCGATCGAAAAATCGCGTTATCGCGCGTGGGAAGACGCAGGCCACTTCCAACCGACCACCGGCAGCGATCCCTACTGCATCATGCTACCGCCGCCCAATGTCACCGGCAGCCTGCACATGGGCCATGCCTTCCAGGACACCCTGATGGACGCCTTGATCCGCTACCACCGCATGCGGGGTCGCCGCACGCTCTGGCAGTGCGGCACGGATCATGCCGGTATCGCGACGCAGATGGTGGTGGAACGCCAGCTTGGATTGAAGGGACTGACGCGTCACGATCTCGGCCGCGAAAAATTCACGGCCGCCGTGTGGGACTGGAAAGCGGAATCGGGCGGCACCATCTCGCAGCAGTTGCGACGGATGGGCGCTTCGATGGATTGGAGCCGCGAACGCTTCACGATGGACGAAGGATTATCCCAGGCCGTGATTGAGGCCTTCGTGCGCCTGCATGAGGAAGGGCTCATCTACCGCGGCAAGCGACTTGTGAACTGGGATCCGGTGTTGAATACCGCGATCTCCGATCTCGAAGTCGTGTCCCAGGAGGAGCAAGGCCAGATCTGGCACATTCGGTATCCAATGGAGGATGGCGCCGGCCACGTCGTCGTGGCGACCACGCGTCCAGAGACGCTGCTCGGCGACGTCGCAGTCGCGGTGCATCCGGAGGATGACCGTTATCGCCGCATCATCGGCAAATTCGTGCAACTTCCACTGTGTGGACGCAGCATTCCGATCATTGCCGATACCTATGTCGATCCTGAATTCGGCTCCGGCTGCGTGAAAATCACGCCGGCGCACGATTTCAACGACTATGCGGTCGGCGAACGACACGCGCTGCCCATGATCAACATCTTCACCGAACAGGCGGCGATCAACGATAACGCGCCAGCAGCCTACCGTGGCCTCGATCGTTTTGAGGCACGGCGGCGCGTAGTCGCCGATCTCGACGCGCTCGGCCTGTTAGTGCGCGCGCAAGCGCACCAGATGACGGTGCCGCGCGGCGATCGTTCGCAGGCCGTGATCGAACCCTTCCTAACTGATCAATGGTTTGTTCGCATCGCGCCACTGGCAGAGCCCGCGATAGCGTGTGTGGCAGACGGCCGGCTCAAGTTTGTCCCTGAAAACTGGAGCAAGACCTACTTCGAATGGATGCGCAATATCGATGACTGGTGTATTTCGCGCCAACTGTGGTGGGGGCATCGCATCCCGGCCTGGTATGACCTCGAGGGCAATATTTTCGTCGGCCGCACAGAAGCCGAGGCACGCACCAAAGGGAACCTTGGCGCGGAAGTCGTGTTGCGCCAGGATCCGGACGTCCTGGATACCTGGTTTTCCTCCGCATTATGGCCGTTTTCGACCCTTGGCTGGCCGGCAAAAACGCCTGAACTCAGCACTTTTTACCCCACGTCCGTGTTGGTCACGGGATTCGACATCATCTTCTTCTGGGTTGCACGCATGATCATGATGGGCTTGAAATTCATGGGCGAGGTGCCGTTCCGCGAGGTCTACATCCATGGTTTGGTGCGCGACGCGGAAGGCCAAAAAATGTCGAAATCGAAGGGCAACATCCTCGACCCGATCGATCTGATCGACGGCATCGACTTGGAGCCGCTCGTCAGCAAGCGCACGACCGGACTCATGCGCCCCGAGGACGCGCCCAAAATCGAAGCCGCCACGCGGCGCCAGTTTGCCGCGGGAGTGCCGAGTTATGGCACCGATGCATTGCGTTTCACATTTGCCTCCATGGCGACGCAGGGTCGGGATGTGCGCTTTGATCTGGGGCGGATCGACGGGTATCGCAATTTCTGCAACAAGATCTGGAACGCTTCGCGTTTTGTGTTGATGATTCTGGGTGATACCAAACTGGCGGGCACGCCGCAGGCCGCGAGCTTCGGCATCCCGGAGCGGTGGATCCGCCAGCGTCTTCGCCACGCACTCGCCAATGTCCAGACGGGTTTTGAAACCTATCGCTTCGACCTCGCCGCGCAGGCCATCTACGAGTTCGTGTGGGACGAGTATTGCGACTGGTATATCGAGCTCGCGAAAGTCACGCTGAACGACGACCAGATCCCCGATGAAGTGAAAGCCGCCACGCGCCACACGCTGGTCGAGGTGCTCGAATGCACCTTGCGGATGATGCACCCGCTGATGCCTTTCATCACCGATGAACTCTGGTGCAAGGTCGCACCGCTGCAGGGCCGAATGGACCAAACCATCATGCTGCAGGCCTATCCGAAGGTGTCTGATCTGCCCGAGGACGAAGCCGCGGCCGAGACTATCGGATGGCTGAAGACCGTCATCCTCGGGGTACGCCGAATCCGCGCCGAGAACAATCTCGAACCGAGCAAGCGAATTTCCATCAAGGTGCACGGCGGCAGTCCAGCCGAACGCCATCACCTGCAGGCACTCGAGCCCTACATTAAACAACTCGCGCGCGTAGAGCACATTACGCGCGTGGACAGCATGACCGATCCCGACGCGACCACGGCCTTGGCGGGCGAGACGACGATTCTGGTGCCGTTGCTCGATCTCATTAATCCGGCAGTGGAGCGTGAGCGGATCACTAAAGAGCTCGCGCGCCTGACGCAAGACCTGGAACGGGTGCAAGGCAAACTCGCCAACGCTTCATTCATCGCCAAGGCGCCGGCCGAGGTGGTCGCGAAGGAGCGCAAGCGCGTCGCCGATAATGGTGATCAGATCGCACGGCTGTCTGAGCAGTTGGGGCGGTTGCGGGGGTAGCCTTCGCGAAGCGATCGTGGGCGCGCGTCGACGCCGGATGAGCAAGCGTTTCTGCAGCCCGGTTCTGTATTCTGATGACGAGTGTAATCTTAGCGCTGAGCGGAACACCCCCAAACCGGAAACTCACGAACGATGCTCTCTATCGATGAAATTCGCGGCGCGCTTGGAGACGTCCGCCACGACCGCGACGCCTTCGAGCCGCGGCCAAGCCAGGCTGCGGTAGCCATGATCCTGGCCGATGGCGCGCAGGGCATCGAGGTGTGTTTTATCCGGCGCGCCGAGCGTATCGGTGATCCGTGGTCGGGTCAGGTGGCATTCCCTGGGGGGCGGGCGAGCGCTGCCGATCTGGACGCATTCGCGGTCGCAGAGCGCGAGACTTGGGAGGAGATCGGCATGCTTCTCACGCACCATCATCGCCTCGGCGCCCTGCCGATGCGCCCAATTGAGCGCAACGCGCGACGGGATAGCCTGACCCTGTGGCCCTTCGTCTATTACGTCGGTGCTGAGGAACGCGCGATGGCGACTGCGCGCCTGCCGCTCGAAGTCGCGAGCGTGTTCTGGGTCCCGGTGGCACATCTGTTCGATGCCAATGCAGTGACCGAGCTCGAGTATCCGTTCGGTGTAACGACCTCGACATTCCCCGGCATTCAGTTCGGCGAGCACGTGATCTGGGGTCTGACCTTGCGCGTACTGGCGAGCTTCGCTGAGGTGATGCAGCGAACTTTACCCGCGCTCCCTTAAGCGCGGATGCCGCGTGAAAGCGCTGCGTGGTCTTCATTCATGAAACGCACGACGGTGCGGTGATTCCTCAACATTGTTCCGGCTGCTTGGCTCCGGGATGGCGCTTGCAAACACCCAGTGCCCTATTCACACTCAGGCCATGGACCCATTCAAGCGCAATGATCACACTGATGACGATCTCGCCGATCCGCTCGAACTGACGGGTACCTGGGAGGGCATCACGCGCCGCACGTACAATAGATGCGAGCGCTTCCAGATAGCTCTCGGCGAGCCGCTCATCACGCGCCTGGAACAAGACCCAGGCTGGCGCAACGAGCGCTGGGATTGCGCACACAGCCCGAATATCGTGGCGCCCCAACGCGTCATCGCAGCCGTGGTCGGCATGCGGTAGGAGATCGTAAGGAACATGGAAACCAAACTGATCAAGGTCTCAATCGCGGACGGCATCGCAGTCGTGACGATGGATCATCCCCCGGTGAATGCGCAGAACGCCGAGTTCAATATCGAGATGGCCTATGTCTTTGACCTGCTGAGCGATCGGCGCGAGGTGCGCGTCGTCGTGCTGACAGGCGCCGGCAAGGTGTTCTCGGCCGGCGCGGATCTCAAGGCACGACCGGACCGCAGCAAGGCCGGTGAGCGCTGGCAGCACAATCGCCGTGCGCGCGAGAGCTACCACGCCATTCGCGAGTGCACGAAACCGGTGATCGCTGCGATCAATGGGCCGGCGCTCGGGGCCGGGCTCGCCGTGGCTGCCTCGTGCGATATTCTGTTCGCCGCCGATGAAGCCTCGCTCGGCTTGCCCGAGATCGATGTCGGGCTGCTCGGCGGTGGCAAGCACACGCAGCGTCTCTTCTCACACTCGACCTTGCGCCGCATGATGTTGACCGGCTACCGCGTAGCAGGCCCGGAACTCTTTCGGCTCGGTGTCGTAGAGGCCTCAGTGCCGCGGGCCGAACTGATGGACCGCGTGATGGAAGTTGCCCGCCAGATTGCTTTGAAAAGTCCAGCCGCCATCCGACTCGCTAAGCGAACGTTGAATACGATCGAGGAAATGAGTTTACGTGACGGCTACCGCTACGAGCAGAACATGACGACGGAACTCGGCGA
>JAYTEX010000165.1:0-3185 GCA_043734785.1 Pseudomonadota bacterium
AGCGATGAAATGGCGGGTGTCGGTTGCGCCGAGTACGAGGGATGGCGCCACAATGGCCTCCGGAAATATTGCTTTTACGGCACGATGCAGTTTGCGAAAAGCGTCGCTGTCGGGGCTCGACACCGGCGAAGGCTCGCTGCGCGATGTACCGGTGGCCGGAAGGTCGATGCATGGTATTCGACGCTGAACGTGACCGAAGTGGCGTTCGATGATCAGGCACAAGCGTTCAGCAACATCAACACACCCGAGGAATTGAAGTCAATCGAGTCCACCGCTCATCGGGGCAACACAGAAGAATCCTAGCAGACGAAGGTCATGGCCTGCACGCGTCCCCGGCTGTAGATAAAACGGCGTCAAAACCAGGAATAGGTTTTCGACAGCCCGCTATTCTGATCCGGATTTTCCGCGAAGGCGCGAATAGGCAGCCGCAGCGTGAGCACGGCGGTTTACCCGCAGTTTGTGGAACGCGTTGCTCAAGTAGTTCTTGACGGTCTTGGCGCTCAGGTCAAGGTCAACAGCAATTTCCTTGTTGGTCTTTCCCTCTACGACCAACGCCAGGATGCGGTTTTCCTGCCCCGACAGGTCGTCGTGACCGTCGCCCCGTTCATGGTTCGCCGCATTTGCCAAAAGACCGACCTGATTGACAACCATTTCAGTGACCTTGGCGTCGAGGATGGATTCGCCGGCTGCGACGCGTTCGATTGCATCAAGCAGCGCCTGCTGGCCGATTTCCTTGAGCAAATAGCCGGCCGCGCCCGCGAGGATTGTCCCCACGACAGCTTCCTCGTCCGAATACGAGGTGAGGAATAGCACCCGCGCAGACGGATTGGCCGAGCGGATTTCCCGGCACGCATCCAGGCCCGTTCCGTCCGAAAGTCGCATGTCCATCAGCACCACGTCCGGGTTCACCTTGGCGGCCTGCAATACTGCTTGCGCCACGGTCCCTGCCTCGGCAACGATTTCGATATTCCGCGCTTGGCTGAGCAGCGTGCGCAAGCCGAGCCGCACCACCTCGTGATCGTCTACCAGCATCAGCCGTATTTTGGGAGCAGATGGTTGCCGCATGGTCAGCGAGTCACGGGTATTTGCACCACGATGCAGGTGCCATTGTTCGGCGTCGACACGATTTTTGACCGGCCGCCAAGGTTGCGCGCGCGCACATCGATATGATGCAGACCCAGCCCGCTCTTCCCCAGAACTTGCGGATTGAAGCCGATGCCATCGTCACTAATCTCCAAACGAATGAATCCATCGAGCGCCCGCAACGAAACGCGACCGGATCGGGCATGGGCATGCCGCGTAGCGTTACTGATGGCTTCGCGCGCGATTTGCAACAAGTGCGACGCCACATCACGGGCTAAAGCGTCGGCAACCGCCGCGTCGATGTCTATGGCGAACGCAGGGCCCTGGTTGCCTCCCGCCTGGACGGCCTGTTCGATCTCGCGCTGCAGGTCGCGTCCCGCCACCATGCCGGTGCCGTGCCCGTTGATGAAGGACCGCAATTCCTGAATGACCAGATTCAGGCTGGCCGCGCAAGCGCCGATAATGCCGCCGGCTTCCGGATGGTCATCGAGCAATAGCCGACACGACTGCAGATTAAGCCCTATTGCGTAGATGGACTGAATGCAACCGTCATGGAGATCCTGCGTGAGACGCTCGCGCTCGTCGAGAAGCGTCTGGAGGCGTTGCTTGCTTTCGCGCAACGACTTTTCTGTCCGCTTCAGCTCGGTGATATCAGTGATCGTGCCGATGCGCGCCACCGATTTCCCACCCTCTCGACCCAACGGACCAGATCTTGTTTTGACCCAAACGCTATGCCCATCCGGCCGGCGAAATTGGTACTCGGCTTCGCGAACGGTGTTGGCCGCCATCGCCTGTTCGCGCGCGCGTAACTCGCGATCACGGTCGTCCGGATGAATTGCATTTACAAGACCCTGTCCCCAGGCGTCTTCTGCGCAGAGGCCGAGGATCTCGCAACAACGCGGGTTCACGTAGACGCAGTTTCCGCCGACATCATTTATGAAGATACCGACCGGAGCATGGGTCGCCAGTGTCTCGAATTGACGCTCCACCTCCCGACGCTCCGCATTCGCCCGCCGGTTGCCCGTGGCGGCCTTGGGTAGCAATCGGGGCGACGCATTGCGACGCCCGGACGGGTCTTTAATGGATTGGGGACGCGTCTTTTTCGTGTTCTGCATGTTTGTGCGAGCAGGTTACGACGCGGCAAGAATACTGTATTTGCACGATCGGCATGCCAAAGTGTCGCTTGACCAGCCACATCGAAACCCGGGGAGCCTTTCTGCGCCAGGGCCAATCTACCTCTCCACTAGGGCCACATGGCCCTTGTAGCGGATGCCGGACCGCATAACATAAATGTCTATGAAAGGGTCCGCAATTTGAGTGCGCTTTTCGGTGAAGGACTCCGGTATCTCACCGCAAAAAAACAACAACCTTGGCGAACAAGCATCGCTGCCGCTCCAGCATCTGGCGCTAGTAGCGCTCGCGATCTCCCCCAGCCTTTGAAATTGCCCGTAACGACACTCCTTCCCCACGCGGGCCTCTGGTTCGGCGCCATACTGATCACCGTGATGGCATGGACGCTCTATGATGCCGCCACCATAGCGTCTGAATCATCAAATTGGGTCGCCCGCACGTATGAAGTGCTGGAAACGACAAGTGAGATCAAAGCGGGGATTAACCGCGCGGTGTCCGCCCAGCGTGGCTATCTGTTGTCCGGCAGCGGCGCTTTTTTGTCCGAGCGCGACCAATCGCTCGAAACGGTTGATAACACTGTCGCGCGTGTCAAGAAGCTAACGTCAGACAACCCGATTCAGCAACGCCGGATACCTCAACTTGAAGAACTGATCGCAGCCCGCGTTGCGATCATGCAAGAAACCGCGCGCCTGCGTCGGACCAAGGGCTTCGAGATCGCACGCAGCTATGCGGTATCCGAAGTCGTACACCAAGCGGATAAGAGGATTGGTGACTTGATCGCAGAGATGGTGCAGGAGGAGCAGCGTCTGCTCGTGTCACGCCAGGCGCATGAACGATATTTGAACAAGCACGAGCAGTCTATTGTCGTCATCGTGGGTCTGTTTAGCGTGATCGTCCTAATCCCCGCTTACCTCGGATTTATCTTTCAGGCCCGTGCGCGGACACGGGCTGAACGCAAGCTCACAGATTTG
>JAYTEX010000166.1:0-18503 GCA_043734785.1 Pseudomonadota bacterium
GAGGCGGAAATTCAGGCGCTTTACAGCCGGTTGCTCGCGCCCTTTTGGGATTTCCAGGTGGGCTTGCGCTATGACCAGTTCTCAGGCATCGGCTTTGACCGCTCGCGCGGCTTCGCGGTGATTGGCCTGCAAGGACTGGCGCCCTACCGGTTCGAGGTTGAACCCGCCTTGTTCATCAGCGATGACGGCGATGTTTCCGCGCGGCTCACGGCCACTTATGAGGTGCTGCTCACCCAGCGACTCATTCTCCAGCCGCGCCTGGACTTCGACGCCGCCGTGCAAGCGGCTGAGAAATTCAACGTGGGGGACGGTGTCAACAGTCTTGGGCTAGGCGTTCGCTTGCGCTATGAATTCAGGCGCGAGTTTGCACCGTATGTGGGCGTCCATTGGCTGAGCAGGTTTGGCGAAACCGCCGATATCGCGCGACGTGGTGGAGAACGTGCTGACGACCTAGCGGTGGTGTTTGGGGTGCGCCTGTGGTTTTGAAACATTGACCTCGTCGCAGTCCCTAGGTCTCATGACGCGCTCAAGGCCTGAGGACTGCACGGCAAAGGGCAGCAAGTAGGAACCTTTACTTCGCCGCCTCTGCCGCTAATTGCCGGTGCATTTTCGCAAGTTCAAGAAGGTCCTTCGCGGCCTCTTCCTCATTCTCGATCAACTTATCGCAATGACTCACGAAGCCTGCCGAGGATCCTTTGGTCGGTCCAAGCGCACGGTAGGCTTGCGACATTTTACGATGTTCCATAACGCTCCTTTTTCGTGCGGCGGCTTCATTTTCAAAATTACTGGCAAGCGATTCATGATCGACTTTCGTCTTTGCGTTAGCCACAGCGTTTGCGAGTACGCTGGGTCCATCCTCATGACTATAGGACATGGGCGATAGCGCTACGCCAATGGCCAAAACGCTACTCAGGATCATTATTTTTGCAGATTGCTTCATGTCAATTCTCCGTCTTGAGGTATTTAAGTTGCCAAAAAATCATCCACCTTCGCGATATCGTTCCTGGTCGCACATTCTCTAAGGGATTGGTCGTGGCGCCCAAATGTCGGTTACGGCACCTCCTAGCCTAGCTTAGCGAGCCTGCAGTGTCAGCGCGAGAAACAGCGCGTCCGCGTCCGATGCCACTGCGTCTACGACGAAGCCCTGCGACTGAGCCAGTTCGCGCATCGCTTCGTTCTCCCGCAGGACGTACCCAACCATGCGCTGTGTGCCGCGGCGTGCGAGAAAATCGATCATCTTGCGCAGCCACAGTCGTGCGAGCCCTTGGCCCTTCAGATCAGAACGCACGAGGATCGCGAACTCTGCGTCGACATTGTCAGGATCGATGATGGCGCGCACGACGCCGAGCGTCTGCGCCGTGCCGTCGGGCAGGGTCCGCACGGCAATGAACGCCATCTCTCGCGCGTAGACAATCTGCGCCATGCACGCCAGCTCACTGTGCGGCAGTTCTCTGCGGGCGTTAAAAAGGCGCAACTCGTTCTCGTCGCGCAGGTTCAAGCGCACACCGCCCACATGATCCGATGACTTCGACTGACTTCGACTGACAACGACTGACTTCGGCTCTAGCAGCCGATCAAGATGGCGAATGCTCGTCGGTTTTGCTTGTTCACAAAAAATGCGCCACAAAAATTCGAGATTCACGAGCTTGCGCAGTTCGCGCAATCACGAGGGCCCATGGCATCGACGATGCGCACACCTTTGTGGCCGAGAACGAGCCAGCCCCAAATCATGGGGTTTCCGTAAATACCGGTGCGAAGCCTCCTCCAGGGGTGCGAAAGTTGGTGGTCTGTCCCTGATACAACCGCGCCACCACCAGCTTGACCACCCCGGCGTAAGCGTAGTTGCGAATATCGGCTTTCAGTGCCGTGGTGGTCTGGGTGTCTGTCACGTGCCGCTCGCTCGGCGCGACCAGCGCCTGGGCGACGTAGGTGCCCTTTGCCATTTCCTCCCACACCCGTTTGGTGAGCTTGTCGCCGCGATAGGTAGCCTTGCTGCCGTAACCGGCGGCAGGTTTAAAGAAGAGCGCACGACGCTGCGCCCATAAGGCGTCGCGGTTCCCGTCCGTCATGATCTCGGTGCGCGGGATCGTGGCCAGCAACGTGGCAATATCGTCGCCAGCGACGCCCGTCTCCCGCAAAAATGCCTCGTCGCAGAGCAGGGTAAGGTTGCGCTTGTCTGCATAGAGCGCATGGGCGCGCGGGTGCGGGCTCATCACCACTTCGTGGGCGAGGTAGGCGAGCTTGAGCCCCATCTGAGCAGGCTGCTCCAGTGCGAAATCGGTCAAGCGGTTGTAGACAAAGTCGATGGGCTGGCTGGCATGCCACAAGCGCGAATCTCGTCGGCTGAGCTCGCATGGATCGCAGATCGTCACCGCGATGCCGTGACGGCTGAAGAGTTGCCGATACAGGAGAAACTCCGGGTAGAGGTACTGCTGCGTCGGCGCGTCATCGACGATCGCGACCGATCTTAGCGGCGCGTCCTTGCGCTGCAGACGCCACTCCGTCATGAAACTCTCGAATAACGCTTCCTCGATGGCATCCGCTTCCATCGGCGCCATTGCAAGCCCGGCCGCGTCTGTGCAACAGGACCTGTGCGCACGCCCCGCCACCGTGTTGAGCAACGCGCCACCCGGATTCGTATTGATCTCGATCAGTTGCGGCCCCGTGACGGCCAGGTGAAAGTCGTAGCCCAGAAGCCCACCGGGCGAGCCCGGATCGTAACGTGCAATGTCGGGCGCCCAAGCCAGCGCCGCGCGCCGGAAATTCGGCGTAGCGATGACGGCGTCCACCGCACCGATCACCCGCGCCATCCGATCGACGTGTGCGCGTGAGACAAACATCGGTACGGACGCGAACAGATGCGGATGCGTCTCGAGCATCGCACGGGACAGGCCGCGCGTGCCCAACTCCGCTTCGAGACCGCCCCGCAATGCTTCCTCGTCCAGGCTGAGGCAGTAGCAAGTGTGGTTGAGCGCCTCGATCGAATTCGTCGCCTGGCAACTGTTGCCGCAGCCATCCGGCACCGGCTCTGTGGTGATCTCCCCCATTTCAGCGAAATCCAACCCAAGGCGCAATGGTAGACCGCATGCAGAAACATCCAGGACCCATGTAATCGCCCCGGCGCTTCGGCGGCTGCCTGCGGCCTGGTCGTCGGAAAAACAAAACGATCCCAAATTTCTGGATCGTTTGCAGACTCGGGTTAGGTTCGATCACCATTGCTCTTGTGGTCCGCGCAGACTCTCCTCGTTTGCGGCGCATCCCGTAGGCATGATGGTGGCGGGTTCGCGCGCATTTGGCTTCTCGAACAATTCAGACCATCATCGCACACGTTGCCCAGACGGCGCCGGAGATATTTTTATGCTTTCAAATACCTCGACTCCACAAGACTCGCGCGTTGCGTTAGTGGAGCGCTTCTTCGATGGCACCGGCCCCAGCTACGACGCCATGGTGCACTGGGCCACCTTTGGAATCGACGGACTCTGGAAGAAGCGAATGCTCGAGCGCATTCCCGAGGGCGGTGGAGCAGTCCTGGATCTCGCGTGTGGCACCGGGATTTCTACCCTTTCGATCGCCCGGCGGTTCCCGAATCGCTGCATTATCGGTGTCGAGTTGCGAGACGAGTATCTGCGGATCGCTCATGAAAAAGTAGCGCGGGATGCGATCGGCAATGTCGAGCTGGTGTTGTCCCGAGCCGAAGAGTTCTCGAGTCCCCTGAAGTTCGATTGCGTGACGTCGTCGTACCTTGCGAAGTATGCGGACTTGCCACTGTTAGTGAGGCGCTGCAGCGAAATGCTGCGCACCGGAGGCCTATTAATGATGCACGACTTTACGCTGCCACCGAAGCCATGGCTGGTGGCGATCTGGCGCTTTTACTTCATGGTGATGCGTAACACCGTCGCGCGCGTGTTTGTGGAATGGAAAGAGATTTATGACGGTTTGCCTCGCCTAATTGAAGAGACGCGTTGGCTGACAATTCTGCAAGATGAGCTCACCAGGAATCGCTTCACCCAGGTAGAGCTTCATTACCTCACTTTATATGGCTCCGCCATCGTCACCGCCGTTAAGGAATAACTGATCAGCAGCGGCTCGCGTGGAGCGGCTAGGCGGCCGCAATCATCGGCTCAACAATCGCCGTGGGTAGAGCACGCAATAAGGCCACACGTGATCCTTCTGGAAAGGAAACAAGCGCCTGCAGGGCAAGCGCGATACGCCTGCGGATTTCCGTTTTCATTGCGGCGACTAATGCCGCATCTGCATTTGGCGGCAAATCGAAGTGGCTATGCAAAGTGGCCATGATCGCAAGTTCCTGGGCCGACCTCGCGGCCGCGCCAGAACGATCCAACACGTCCTGCAGGTCGTCTGCAATCTGGTAGGCCTCTCCCATCCGTGCACCGAACTGAAATGCAGCGTTCCGAAGTGGCTGTGCAGCTTTGGCGGCGATTGCTCCTAACTCCGCGGCCGCGGCAAATAAAGCACCTGTTTTCAAATAAATGATCTGCTCATACACCGAGCACGCGTGCTTGCCGTCGGCCAATACTGTTGCAGATTCGCGCGCGTCGAGCGTTTCTTTGTAGGCGCCTGCAGCCACCATCGCAATGGCGCGAGAAAGGGTAAGCACCTCTTCTCTGCCGATTTCAGCGCTGCGTTGCAGTGCGGTCGCAAAGATCACATCGCCCAGCAGCACCGCACGTCGCCTCCCGTGCACGATCCATGCGGCAGGTCGCTGACGGCGCGTTCGATCGCCGTCGACAATGTCGTCATGCACCAGTGACGCAGCATGAACGCATTCAATAGCAACGGCGCTCGGCAGCGCGCGCTCGATCGAGCCGCCGAGCGCATCACACACCGCCAGAACCGTGCATCCACGGATTTTTTTGCCGTCGCGGATGACGCCCTCTATCGTATGCACGTCTGGTGCCGAGAGATCACCAAAGAACACCCGCGTGCACGCCGACATTCGCGTGGTCAGCTGAGCGCGCAGCTCCCCCCAGTAATGCGTGAATTCCTGGCCTACCCGTTCCATCGCTTCAACGCCAGGCTTACCGCAAGCAGCAGCATGCCACCACTAATGCATTTAAGAATGCGCTCGAGGCATGCCAGCGAAGGCCGAGCGTCGCTTGCACCCAAGCGTTTCAGTTCCTTATACGGTCGCGACGCGCTGATTTCCACCAGACTGAATAGAGCCGCGGCGATGGCGAGAATGGCGACAGGAAGCGCAACGGCATTCGTCTGCATGACATAACCGGCGATTACCGGCAGCGCGCCCCAGGAAAACGCAAACCATTCATCCGTGTGAAAGCGTCCGCCAAACCACTCCAGGTTGTAAGCCAGCAGGAAGAAGCCCTCGGCGATGGCGATTGGCCACAAAAGTGGAGTGAAATTGATCATGTAGTACGCGCCGATCAGATAAGCGACGACTAGCGAAACCACGCCTAAGCCCCACAATTGTCTCGCCGAGAAAAAATTTCCCCAGGGCTTAACGGTACGACTACCGAGCGCATCGAACGCATGCGCGCCGATACCGAGCGCAAGAAAGTAGATGATCAGCATCGCGCCCACCCGGTCCCATTGAACCTGCGGCGCAAGCATGGCGCCGATCACCGTGTAAGCCAAAACCATCCCCGTATATGGGAGAAAAAGAAGTCCGACAATGGCGCGAAACCTTGGCGGCCCAAACCTGGGCACGAACCACTCGGTCGTTCGGTCCAGCGGAGCCGCGAGACGCCTATCCTCAATTTCGTGCATGGGCCGGCCTCGCAGCAGGTGATAAGCGAGAGGACGATAAGTAGATATTTCAACTTAATCTTGCAGGACCCATCGGGTACCGTCAACGAACGGATAATCTGCCGATGCAAAACACTGCACCTCCCTCGCTACAGCCGGCCGCGGATCTCCGAGGTTTCCTGAACCCACAGCGGGACTGTCGCGTCATACCTCCTCCGGCCGCGCCGAGACGAATCAATCGAATCTCGTGGTTACTACGTTACTTTGCGCAAGCGCTGGGCATTGTTGCTGTCCGCTTGCGAGCACCGACTGGGGCACGGGCAGCGGCATCCGCTTTCCTGCGCATAAGGAACTCGGGTTGAAAACAACAGGGCCACGTCTTGGCTCGAGCCCTCAATGCTTGGGAGGTGAACACGTGAGTCTGCGGACCCCGTTTTTCCGTACTCGCGCCACTCGTGGCGGTGGGCATAGCCACAACTCATGTATCAGCACAGGAAACGCAGGCGTTGATCTTTCCCGTGGTCGAGGAGTACGGCAAAGTTCACCCCTATCTTAATGCCGTCGCGCAGCCGGAGTGGGTGAATCCCGATGTGACCTTGGTCGCTAGCCGCGCACACTGTTCTACCAGTCTACTAGGGTAATTCGTTGATCCCGGAATGACACCGAATGCATGGAGTGCTCTCGACCCGACCGCTATGCGCGCTAACGCACAGATTATATTTTTGGACCTAACGATATTACCAGCACGACTAATTTGGAGATGGAGCCATGTCCATTCGGTCTCAAATTCGGTGGGTCGAGACTGCATTTTCTGCCACCTTAATAACCTCCCTCGCGCTGACGGCTTACGCTGCCGATGAAGACTTCTCCACGCTAACAAAACGCTTACAAGCGGAGAAGCCTGAGTTTGCGCAACGACAGCAGGCCTTGCTCAATGAGCGCTACGATCTCGCTGACCAGCCAGCTCCGGGCGTCACGATGTCCCGCGGAAAGCCCGTGCAGCAGGGGGTTCGCGTGAAGCTGTCCGGGGACATGACTTGGGACCAGCTTGCCGCCATGTCACCAGAAGAACTCAAACAGAAGCAGCTCTGGCCAGCGGGTTTTCTCCCGTTGCCGCATCCCCATCATGAAGCGGGCGGCATGATCTTTCCCAAATTCCTCATTGAGGAAACGAAGAAGCAGACCGATCGGGATCTGACGCGCTTCGATCTCGACTTCGACTTGCCGGATTATTTTCTACCCGAGTTCCCGGCACCGATCTATCTGACGACCCGGCCAGATCTGGGCGATGTCTCGCAAGGTAAACTGGTGACGCTCAGTAACTTCAATGAATTGTTCAAAGACATCCTCAATCCCAAGCAACTCGAAGGATTGCGGTTGCTAGTCACACCGTTTCCCCAGCAGCAGTTTAACGCTACCGAGGACCGCCGCAGCCTGAAGGCCCACCAGGGCGTTGCCTGCCTCGACTGTCACGCCAACGGCCATACCAACGCTGCCACCCATACGGTCGGCGACATTCGTCCCAATGAGCATCGACATCGCATTGATACGCCGTCGCTGCGAGGGGTAAACATTCAACGGTTATTCGGGTCCCAGCGTGCCCTGAAAACTGTGGAAGATTTCACCGAGTTTGAACAGCGTGCGGCCTACTTCGACGGCATCCCGGCCGATGCAGCGCGTAAAGGTACCAATGTCCTCGAACGCGGTAGCCAAGTGCATTTCATGGCTGAGTTTCAGGCGCTGTTAGATTTTCCGCCCGCGCCGAAGCTTAATGTCTTCGGCAAGCTCGATCCCGCCCAAGCCAGCGAGAGCGAAACGCGCGGCCAGGAAATCTTCTTCGGGAAGGGCCAGTGCGCGACCTGCCACACCGCGCCGTTCTACACCGACAACCTCATGCATAACCTAAAAGTAGAGCGATTCTTCAAGGAAGTTACGATTAACGGCCGTAAGGCGTCGGCCGATGGGCCAATCAAGACTTTCCCGCTGCGCGGCATCAAAGACTCGCCGCCGTATCTGCACGATGACCGCCTGTTGACCTTGGAGGACACGGTAGAGTTCTTTAATCTTGTGTTGGAATTGAAGCTAAGCGGGCAGGAAAAGAAGGACCTCGTGGCCTTTATGTGGGTGCTGTAGAACGCCATCTCGGGTCTCCTACGGCAAGCAGTGTTCGGCTGCGGCAATCGATTGGTGACGTTTCCATCAAAATCAATGCAACATCCGATCGGCGCTTCCTCACGAGCGCAGTTACGCAACACCGCCAAACAATGCCCCTACATCCGCCGTGACGATCAACGCGAGCGCACTCCAGCTCACGACTCGCATCGAAGCCCTGATCACTGGCGCTCCACTGGCCTAACAGCCACGCGAAGCCAACCGATGCACTTTGTGCGGTCCCGGTAGAAGCCGTGAGGGCGTCGCCGGCGTAGGTTAGTGCGCGTCGGTGCCGCCATGCATATGACCACCGGTATCGCCCTCGCCGCGCGCCGTCAAGATCTGGTACTGCGCCGGCGTGAGCCGCGGCAGCTGCAGCAGGAACGCGACCATTGCCCAGATCCGGTCGTCATCGTGAGTCGCACCCCACGCTGGCATACCGCTCATCTTGAGGCCGTGTTTGATGATCCAAAAGATCTCGGCGGGATTGTCGCGGGTGGACTTGGCGAGGCTCGGCGGGCGCGGATACATCGCGGACGCCAGCTCCGAGTCTTCGACGCCGGGCTTAAGGTGGCAACCGGTGCACATCTCGTTAAAGTCGGCGCCGCCCGCGATGATCATCGCCGGATCCTTTAGTGGTGGGACTGCGAGGTCACGCGCACGCACCGCGATCGAACGTTCGCGTACCGTTTCCATTAGCCAGTAGAAGGGCTTCGTATGCGGATCGTCTGCGGCGACATTGAAGACACCAGAGTAAATGAAAAGCAGGCCGCCGATGAGGCCGGCGGCGCCGAGGACCAAAAAAATTTTAAACGTCTTCATGAAACTTTCCTGTCTCATCACTCAGCCTCCGTGCTTCATGCCGGGCATGTCCGGCATCTCACTTGGCGTTGGCGCGGGCGCGTTACGAGAAACCGGCGGCGCGTTACGGACAGCTGGCGGCGCCAGGCGCGCCGGCGTTCCAAAATTCGGATCTTGGCTGATTCTCCGCGCTATGGTCCCTTGGGGGTGGGAATACCAGCCGGGATCGCGGTAGTCACCCGGTGCGAGATCGTCGCGCACCTTGACCACCGTAAACATGCCACCCATCTCCACGGGGCCAAAAGGTCCTTCACCGGTCATCATCGGCAGCGTGTTCTCCGGACCCTTCAGCCCCATCGCCACATGCCCCCCGTGCTCAGACATGCCGTCCTTGCCCATCGCCATATAGCCCGGCAACAGTTTGCGAATCTCGGCTTCGACACCGGATTGATCCACCCCAAGGGCATTCGCAATACCGTGCCCCATCGGCCCCATCGTGTGATGCGACATGTGACAGTGCAACGCCCAATCTCCTGGGATCGCGACGAATTCAAAATCGCGCATCTGCCCGACGCCGATGATTTCCGTGACTTCCGTTCGCCAGGCCGAACGCGGCCAGCGGCCACCGTCGCCGCCGGTGATCCAGAATTGCACGCCGTGCAGGTGGATCGGGTGGTTCCACATGGATAAATTGCCGATGCGGATCCGCACGCGCTCACCGGTGCGCGCGACCAGCGGCTCGATCGCCGGCCAAGTCTTGCTATTGAAAGTCCACAAATCGAATTCCTGCATGATGCTGGGATCGGGCCGGTAAGTTCCTGGATGCAGCGCCCAGTTGTGCAACATGAACGCGTAATCGCGATCGATCCGGTCCGACTCGCCCGCTTTCGGATGGATGATGAACATGCCCATCATGCCGACCGCCAGCTGCACCATCTCATCGGCATGCGGGTGATACATGTGGGTGCCGTGCTGCTTGAGCGTGAATTCGTAGGCGTAAGTTTCACCGGGCTGGATGTGCGGTTGGTTAAGGCCGCCTACCCCATCCATGCCGCTCGGCAGATACAAACCATGCCAGTGCACGGAGGTCGGCTCGCCCAGCCGATTGGTTACTAAGAGGCGCACGCGATCACCCTCGACCGCCTCGATCGTCGGCCCCGGCGTGGTGCCGTTGTAGCCCCAGCACTTCGCGCGACTCCCCGGTGCAAATTCGTGCTCTACGGCTTCCGCGACGAGGTGAAATTCCTTCACGCCGTCCTTCACGACATGCGGTAACGTCCAACCGTTCAGCGTCCGCACCGGTGTGTATGGCTGCCCTCTGTGTGACTGAGCCGGTTCGGCTGGTCGGTCAGCGGTCGATGGGGCGTGCTCGACGGCCTGTGCCATGCCATCACGGGCCGCTATGCCGGCCACGGTGGCCAACGAGCCGACGCCAAGCGCCGACAACAGATTGCGTCGCGTGACCATGCTACTTGCCTCCGCTATTGCTGGGCTGCTCAGCCTTCTTTTCCATGCCTGGCATGTCTTTCATATCCCGCTGCAGGGGGTCATGGACCATTGAATCCTTGCATCTGTCGTGCAGGGCTTTCATGAGCGGATCACTCATATCCATTTCGCCCATATCCTTCATCTCTGTGCAGTCCGGTGGGACGGCGTCTTTCTGATGATGCAGGCTGGGATCGTGCGCCAATACCGGCAGAGACATTGCAGCAAGTGCAAGGGAGAGCGTGATCGGGAAATTGCTTTTCATGAATATCTCCTAGTGATGTTGTGCGCCGCCCGGGGGTTGCCCATCGGTTGGCGGCGTGCGGGGGGTGGATGGGTTGGAGGCCGGTGGTGCGTGGCCGGAATGATCCGACCCTTGCGCGCCGTCCGGCTGCGTCTGTTCACGACATTTCTGCGCGAGCGCCTGCATCAGCGGATCGTTCATGTCGGCACTCTTGAGTCGATCGCATGCGCTTTTCGCGGCCGTGGGAGTTTTTTGCTCCATGCCTTTCATGTCCATGCCTTTCATGTCCATGCCGTGACCTTGGTGGTCTCCCCCAGTCTGTTTGGGGGTGATCAGCGACTTCGGTTCAACCCCTTCGGCCGCAATCTGCGCGCTACTCGGCAGCCGCGCGCCAACTGCCTGCGCCAATTCCGCACGCGTGCTCCAGTAGCCGGCCAACGTTTCAAGATAACCCTGATAGGCGGCGTACTCCTCGCGCTTGGCCAACAGCAGCTCGAACTGGCCAATGATCATGAAGTTCTGCATCTCCATCGCGCGCAATACCACCTCCTCACGCTGTGGGATCAGCTGCGTGCGGTAACGCTCGACCAAGCCGCGCGAGTTAGCCACCTTGGATTGCGCCAGGCGGACGTCGTTGTTCACGTCGATTTCAAGCCGCCTGGCTTCGGCACGCATCTGGTCCAGTGCAGCCTGCGCGCGCGCGACTCTCCCGCCGCCCCAGTTGAATATCGGCAGCGTCAATCCCAACGTCGGTCCCAGCAGCCTGCTGCCATCGGTTTCGTGTTCGTAGTCGACGCCAAGCTGGAGGTCGCCGACCAAGCGATAGCTACGCGTCACCCCGAGCATATCCTCGAGGCGCACGACGGACTGGCGTGCGGCGAGCAGATCGAGGCGGCCGTCTTGCGCCAACCGTTGCAATGCGGAGAGCTCGTCCTCTGCAGGCACAGGCAGTGGCAGTCGCGCCGCAACGGTCCAACGGTCCTCCTCGTCGGTCAGCCCCAGCAGTTTGTTGAATACGGCGCGCGCCTCTAACACGCGAGCGCTAGCGCGATCGGCTTCGATGCGTGCTTCCGTCGCTGCCGCTTTCTCGCGATTGAGTTCCAGCCGATTGAGGTTGCCCGCGTCGAAGAAGCGTTGCGCGAGATCGGCAGACGCCCGGCCCGCGGCGGCGAGCGCTTCGCGCAGTTCGAAGACCGCAATGGCGCCCACATGCCCGTAATACGCGCCCTCAACCTGCCCTGCCAGATTGAGCAACTCGGCCGCAACCTGGTACTGCGTGCGCGCCAATTCTCCGCTCGCCCGGCGCTTGCGTGGCGAGAGATAGAGCACATCGGCAAAGTTTTGCGCGAGTCCCAAGCCGATCTGTGTGCCGCCAGCGCTACCATCCAACCAAGCGAGCGAGAACAGCGGATTGCTGATGCGCGCGGCGTCATAGACCTCGGCTTGAGCTAACCCCAGCCGCGCGTATTGCGCGAGCAGCTGCGGATTACGCGTCAAAGCGATACGTTGTGCCGACTCGACCGTGAGCGGCGCGGCAAGCCACTCAGCGGTTTGATCATGAGCCTCGTTATCCGGCAACGGCACCGCGACTTCGAGACCCCTGCGAGCCATGACGAGCGCTTGACTGTCGGCGAAGCCGCGATCGGCGGGAATGCCGGCACAACTGGCGACGAGCAGCGCAGCGGCCAGCACGGCAGAAATCTTCAACGAAATAGATAAGGACACAACCACCTCCAGTATCGACCACGGGCTGGGTCTAAACGGCGATCTCGGACTTGCGGCGCAGAAACAGGCGTACGGACGCTTACACGTCGCAGAACGCATGGGGTTCTGCCCGCCGCAAGCCGCAGCGATCAACTCGCGGAAGCGATGGGAGGTCGGAAGGGACTTAGGGGTTTTGAGCGAGAAATGAGGTGCCGCGTGGCACTCGCCCACTGGCGCGACACCACGTAATCGAGCGTCTGTGATTGATTCGCCAGGGCGGCCAGACCCCCCGCACACAGACCTGCGCAAGTGCAGTGGTTCTGACAAGCCGCATGCTGACCGGGTGGGTCTTGATGCGGTTGGTGGTGTGGGTGTTCGATCATGGCCGCATGCGCAGGGACACTCGAATGGGTCCCGTGGCGATCACTGGCATGATGCGGGCAGCCGCCCATCCTGGCGCTCGCAAGGCCCGAGGCCTGCAGCGTGATGAGCAGTAGCATGACAATCGCGGTGCTGGAGCGTCGCATATCGACAGTATCGAGGATTCAACCCGATTGGGGCAATCGTTTCGAACGCCGGCTCCCTCAAGCGTGGTGCTGACCCATCACAACCCGGGCAATTCCGCCGTGCCTGTGAAGAGAAACTGTCATCAACTCGCCGTAGAGTGATCGCCTACCCGGCTGGTCTCGTTAAGACAGGCGCCCTGCAGGCGCGCAGGGCTGCGAGACGTGCGGCTAATCGCGAACTGTAAGCGACCCGACTCAGCATCACTGCGCTCGCTTGGCCCCCGGTGGCAAGATCTTGCGGTCGATCAAATCTTTCAGCCAATAAGTAAACATCTCCTCGGTGTCCTGCACTTCGGTAAAGCCCGCTTGGCGTAGCTTGATCGTGCTGACGAACACCGCTGGCGGCGGCTCAGTCGCGCCGTAGGCGAAACAAAAATCAGCGTAATGATGTGATTCGCCGCAGATCTCGGCGATCGTTGTTTTACGCAGCCCGTGCTTGACGACGATGCGGTCCCAGACGTGTGCGTGATCGATCAGCCACGTGCTCATCTGGCGCGGCTTATCTGGCCCGGCGTCCACGCCGAGCGTGCTAGCCAGCGCCGGCCACAGATTGCGCCATTCAAACACATCGCCATTGGTGACATTGAAATGTTGACTTGCCGCTGCCGGTGTTGCCGTGGCCCAACGAAACACCTTGGCGAGTAATCTGGCGTCAACCGCCTCCCACACATAGGAGACGCCGCCGGGAAAGCCAAAGGTTTCGCCCAGTTCCTGGCAGATTGCGGCATAGGCGCCGATCACGGGCGCTAGATTCATCGCGACGTTATAGGACGCACCGATGATGAGCTGCGGCCGGAAAATCGTGAATTTGAAGCCGCGCTCTGTGGATTTTTCTTTCAGGTAATCTTCCTGAAGCCAGTAGAAATTTGCGTGATTATCGCGCGGTGCGCGTTCGCGCGCGGGGATCGGCATCGGATGAAGATGAATCCCGTATGCCTTGGTTCCCTGCAACAGACTGACATGTTGCAAACTCGCCGTTTCCATTAGCGGCTCAAGCAAATTCTGGAGCATCTTGAGATTGGTCTCCATTTGATCGCTTTCCTGCCAACCCGCGATCAACCCGGGCTTTTCGAACAATGCGGCGTAAATGACATGGGTGACCGCACCAAGTTCGCGGACCGCAGAGCGGCAAGCGGTCGCATCACGAAGATCCAATGCGAGATGGCGAAACGAGCGCTTCGATTTCACTTCCGGGGGACGCCGCGAAATCGCGACCACGTTCCAACCGTGTTCAAGAAACTCTTCGACCGCGGCCACTCCGACGACCCCGCTCGCGCCTGCAATTACGACTGTGTCAGCCATGCTGCCTCCTGTTGATTAGGGACCGAAATCGAGCCGCCGCCGCTCGCATACACGTTAACAAAAATGCTTGCAAACTCGCCATGCACAATGGCGAGATGCCGGCACAAAGGCGTTGCCGACGTTAATCTCGCGCTGCGCCGTTCCACCACGACTCATGCGACCCCGATAAGGCCTTAAGTGATGGCGAACCCCTCATAGCCCTTCGCCGCGATGTCCGTGCACAGCTTGCGATAGGTTCCGAACCCGCCGATGTACGGTAAGAACACGCGCGGTTTTCCTGGAATATTGGCGCCCATGTACCATGAGTCCGCTTGCGGAAACAGGGTGGCGTCGACCAGTTCTTTGACGTGCGCGCTCCACGTTTGCTCGGCCTCCATCGTCGCCTCGATCGTAGACGCACCGTTCTTGCGTAGGTGCGCGATGCAATCGCAGATCCAATCGACATGCTGCTCGATCGAAACCGGCATGTTGCCGAGCACGGACGGGCTTCCCGGGCCTGTGATCATGAACATGTTGGGGAATCCGAGGGTGCACACGCCCAGATAGGTGCGAGGTCCGGCGGACCACTTCGATTCGAGCTTCTGGCCGCCTCGTCCGCTGATCCCGAGCCGTGTCAGCGGCCTCGTCAGTGCGTCGAAGCCCGTCGCAAAAACAATAGCATCTAGTTCGTATGTCTTGTCGCCTGCGCGGATCCCGGTGGCCACGATCTCCTCGATGCGAGACTCGCGGAGATCGACGAGTTCGACATTGTCCCGATTAAAGGTCTCGAAATATTCCGAGTCGAGCGGGAGGCGCTTGGTGCCGATGGGGTACCCGCTCGGGATCAGCTTACGCGCGACTTCTGGGTCCTTGACGATGCTGCGGATTTTTTCGCGCACAAAGTCGGCGGCCATCCCATTGGCCTTCTGGTCGATCAGCAGGTCGCGATAGCTGCCGAACATCCACTCAAATCCACCTTTCTGCCAGCCGGCCTCAAACTGCTGGCGCCGCTCATCGGGGCCGACCTTAAGCGCTTCGGCTTCTTGCCAGTCGTAGGGTTGTCCGATGGTCGACCACCGGCAGGTCTCGCGGATCTGCTTGATGTCGCGCTTGAGCTGGTTCACGCGCTCCGGCGCTAGCGGCGCATTACGTGCGGGAACGCTGAAACTCGGCGTCCGCTGGAACACCGTCAGATGCTTGGCCTGCTTGGCGATGATGGGGATCGACTGGATGCCGGACGACCCGGTTCCGATCACGCCGACCCGCATGCCGGTGAAATCAACGCTCTCGTGCGGCCACTGGCCGGTGTGATACCAAGCCCCTTTGAATTGATCGAGGCCCGGTACGTTCGGAACCTGCGCGACCGAGAGGCAGCCGACCGCAGTGATCAGGTATTTCGCCCGGACCTGTCCACCCTGCTCCGTCTCGATCGTCCATAAGCCGGTCGATTCGTCATACGCCGCACCGGTAACGCGCGAGTTGAAGTCAAACGAACGCCGCAGGTCGAAGCGGTCTGCCACGTGCTCCAGGTAACGCAGGATTTCGGGCTGCTCGGGGAAGCGACAGCTCCAGTTCCATTCCTGCTCCAGTTCCTCGGAGAACGTGAACGCATAAACCCAGCTCTCGGAATCAGAACTGGCCCCTGGGTAGCGGTTCCAGTACCAAGTTCCGCCGACGCCGCCCCCTTGTTCAAACGCCATCAGGGACAGCCCCATCTGCCGGAGCCGATAGACCGCGTAGAGGCCGGCGAAACCCGCGCCGATCACCACTGCATCTACTTCGCGGCTCTTGAACTTCTTGCTGTCCTCGCTTGCTAACATTCGCTTCGTCCTCCGTTACCTTCGTTGCGTATGCACGCGCTCGTCACGCCGCGGCTTCTTGGCGCACTTTGCATCCACACAGTTTCAATACTTGATTCGGCGGGTCCGAGTCTGGCTGTTCAAACTCGGCGTTGGAGGCGGATCACCGTACTGAGGTTTCCCGGTTTAATCAATGGCTCACCGTAAAGTTGCCATACCCGTTCTCCTCGCCCTGCTCGCATTGTTGCTTGTAGTTTGTTAAGCCGCCCAGATAGGCCAGGAGCGCGCGCGGCTTACCAGGGATGTTCGCGCCCATGTACCAGCTGTTCGCCAGATACAGCAGGCTGCCATCGCTGACCGTGTTCATGTGATTCATCCACTCGTCTTCCGGGGTCAACTGCGCTTCGATGCACGTGCGCGCGCCGGTGCCCAGATGCTGGATGCAGCGATCTACCCACTCAACCTGGTATTCGGAAAGCAGCATCGGGCTTACCAGCGCGCCGTTGCTGCATGGCCCGTCCAGGAAGAACAGGTTGGGGAAGCCGGCACTCATAAGCCCCAGGTAAGCGCGCGGCGCGCCAACCCAATGGTCACTCAGCCGTTTGCCCTCGCGGCCCCGAATGTCGATGTTCTTGATAGCACCCGTCACCGCATCAAAGCCAGTCGCAAAGATGATGCTATCCACTGCGTATTCCCGGTCGCGCACCTGCAAGCCCTTCGGCGTGAGCTTTTCGATCGGGGAGTCTTTGATCGAAACCAGGGTCACGTTGTCGCGGTTGTAAGTTTCGTAGTAATTCGTGTCGGCGCATAGGCGCTTAGCCAGGATCGGATAATCCTTCGGCGCCAGCAGCTCGGCCACCGCCGGATCGTGTACTTTCTCGCCGATTTTGGCACGTACAAATTCGGCGAGTGTCTCGTTGGCTTCCAGGTTGGTCAGCAGGTCAATGTAGGACGAATAGAAACACAGCCCGCCGGATCTCCAGCGCGTTTCGTAGTCTTGCAGCCGTTCCTCAGCGGACACTTCCAGCGCGGATTTGTCGTTTGGCGCGGCGGGCGCGTAGTTCAGCGCGATGAATCCGGCCCGGGACTCCTCCCGCTCGCGGCGGCGCCACTCCGTGTACTCGGCTTTGACCCGCCGCTCATAGTCTCGATCCATCGGCGCGTTGCGCAGCGGGATGGAAAACGACGGCGTACGCTGGAACACGAACAGATGCTTGGCCTGCTGGGCGATGATGGGGATGCACTGCACGGCCGAAGAGCCGGTGCCGATCATCGCTACCCGCTGCCCGGTGAAATCCACGCCTTCGTGCGGCCAGTGCGATGTCTGGTACTGCTTGCCCTCGTAGGAATCCATTCCGGCGAAATCAGGCTTGTTGGCGGCAGACAAAAACCCCGTCGCGAGAATGCAGTACTTGGCGCTGATGTGCTCGCCTCGGCTAGTGCGAATATTCCAGCGCCTGGCCGCCGTGTCGTAAATCGCCGCCGTCACCTTGGTATCGAACTGGATGTCCGGCCGCAGGCCGAATCGGTCCACCACGTGGTTGGCGTAGCGCAGCAGCTCGGCCTGAGAGGCGTAGCGCTCCGACCATGTCCACTCCTGCTGCAGCTCCTCGGAGAACGAATAGGCGTACTCCACGCTTTCGATGTCGACCCGCGCGCCCGGGTAGCGGTTCCAGTACCAGGTTCCGCCCACGCCGCCGCCCGCCTCGTACAGACGCACGGAGAGCCCACGCTGTCGCATTTTGTGCAGCATGTACATGCCGGCAAACCCGGCGCCGGCGATCACTACATCGAATGTCTGCTGCTGCACGACGGCGGGCTGCGGCGACTCCCGCTCGGTAAGAACTGCACTCATGAACGCTCTCCTCGGAACTTTACTTTATCGGTGTTATTGCCTTGCACGGGTCGCCGGCATTTCGCCGAGCCCTACCCAATGCAGCTCCCGCCACCCGGAGTTTCCCCCTTGCGGCCTATCTGGGGCAAGGCCAACTATCGCCATCGACCCACAGCCGCCTCACGCAGATGAAATCTGCTTTAGATTCGGAGTGCAGTTTGCCAGCCCGGATCATTATCATCGCGCGGTCCGCCGCCAGCACCGGCTCCTTGCGTGCGACTTGCTTGATTTCAGAGATGGCCTCTTTGATCCGCTGAATGGGCGTTTCGGAGCGCCAGCCGAAAGCATGGTGGCGCAAGCGTGATCGGAATTGCCAGGGGTATGCGCTCATGATTGAACTGCCATCAAAGCCTGTAAACCTGGGCTGCGGTGTCGTGGAAGATCAGATCACGTTCGGCCTGGCTGTACGGCTCAGCGATGCGCTTAAAGGCATTCCACAACGTACGGTAGCTGCACGATCGGCGGTCAGGCGGAAAGTTTGATTCGAACATGACCCGGTGTGGGCCGAAGGTGTCGATGCACCAACGGATATGATCGCCCCATGACGCAGCAATTAATTCGGAACTCGGCGGCGTCGAGAGCCGATGCCAGCGATTGCCGTAGGTCGTCATGCCGATGCCGCCAAGCTTGAGCCGGGTATTGGGCGAGGCCGCCAGTTCAGTCAGTTGTTCGCGACAGTAGGTCAACACTTCGTCACGTCGATCCGCATACGGGCCGACGCCTAACGGCCCTCCCAGGTGGTCGACGACAATCGTCGTGGCGGGTACGTTCCGCGCGAGCTCGATGATTTCAGGAAGCTGACGGTGGAACAACCACACATCATAGGTGAGGCCCATAGCGCCGAGCACGCGCAC
>JAYTEX010000167.1:0-2023 GCA_043734785.1 Pseudomonadota bacterium
CCGGCATGCAGCGAACGGAGCGCAGCGCTGTGAGCGGAAGGCCTGGCAGTTCGTCAAGCGGGCGTCGTTCACGCGCAGCGTGAAGGAACCCAAGCCCGCGATCCCCGGGCACGGGAACGGGCCGCTGCCCATAGCCGTCGGCGGAGCCGGCCTGACTCGGCTGTTCGGCGTTTGCGATGAAGGCGCAGCCTTGATCACTGCATTGGCGAGCGCACCGGCCAGGCACCCCGCGCCGCAGCCCAGCGCCACCCTGCGTGCCAGCGAGCGCGGAGGGTGGCGGCGAGCCCGCGCGAGCAACCGTCTGTTCTGTCAAGCCTGGTGCATCAAGCCATCCCAATGCCGGCTCGACTTCGCGATGGCGTTCAAGATGGTCAGGATCCTGTGCATAACTGGGCACGAGTGCGACCTGCTTCCGCTTGCCAGCGCCCACCATCCGCGCGTACTGTGCAGCGGATAACGGGTTGTGGCGCTCCGAGGCACTTCCATTGAGCAATCGCGGATAAATCCTCGGCATGATGTTGGCGTACCGCACGGGTCAAAAGAGTGATTAAATCTTGTTGATCAAGCCGCGTTCGCAGTCCACGGCCCGTTGGCGAAGCTTGATGAGTGCCTCATCAGATTCACCGAACAATCACCTGAAAGGCTGATGCGACCATGAGTACGGCAACTGCAAACACCGTCATATCGACGACATCCATTGCCCCTGAGATCCAGCGCGCGCGCGATTCGATTGATCTGCCGGAGGTCCGCGAGATCATGAAGCGCCTGGCAGACTTCAACTTGGGCGTCTACATCCCGCACATGCATCGCCCAGATCTGGACTTTGCGACGCTACCGCCCGACACGGTGCAAGTCGAGGAAGGACGCCAAGTGCGCTGGATTTCACGTTCAGAACTTGAGGCATTGCCAAACTCGATCCAGGTCGCGTGGCGATGGGTCGACAACGGCGTGACCTCCGGCGCCGAATGCATCCAGACCTGCTCGTGGAATGCGGATAAGGGTTCACACTATAAAGACCACCTCTGAACGTCGTACTGCGGTCGAAACGGCTACCTGATCAGCCATCGGTTGGGCTCGTGCAGTTCGCGCGATAGAGACATCGCCAGGGGCAATGGAGCATCCCCAGCTGAGTGCTTCAATCCAATCGCGAGGTTGGCTGCGCCGGCAATGTTTTGATCGGCCCTTCGAGGTCCATTGGTGTGACACCTGAAACCTGGCCAGATTCAAATCCTCTTCGCGGCCACATCGCGAATTCCCCATGCTCTCCCTGTCGCGCTTGGCGCTACGATGCAGCGCAGAGGCACCAGCGACGCGACGGTCGCTGGTGCTGATCAAGAATCTGCGTCGGGTTGATCAGGAGGGATTCCGTGCGCGGCGTTTCGTGGCTTGCGGCCGGGGGGTTGTTGACTGCAATGGGTATCCGCGCCCGGACCCACTCGCCGTTCTCCCTCTCTCACGAATTGCGAGACGCGGCCTGTCGGCGCGACGCGCCAGCGATATCCGAGAAGGTTGACTTGCGGACGCTCTGGCTGTTTGACGCTGACCGCGCCAAGTCCCGTTCATCAGGTGAACTAAAAGCACCCGACCAAGGGGCCATCGGTGCCGTCAAAGGGGGCGGAATCGGTGCCATGGTGGTGCGGCTGATCGATGCGCTCCTCGATCAGGCCGTCGCAGCGCAGACGTTGTCGGCGCTGCTCGCCTGGGAGCCAATCTTGGCGGTGCCGGCCTCATCGCCGCCAAGCCAGCCCGAACCGCCAGCCGCTGGCTGGGTTTTAGCTTGAGCGCCCGAGTCCTTCGACGCTTGGCGGCACTCATAGTGCTGCTGTATTACGCGCATTTCTCGTGGGCGGATCCAAACCGCTCAGTCGGTGTTCTTTACGACGATTCGAGCAGCATGAAGAGCCCTATATCTCGCTGGCTCGGCGCGAATTTTTCACTTCAGGTCATGGCTTCTTTGCTGAGTGAGGGAGACGAGCTTTTCCTGGTGAAGATGAATGCGCAGCCCAAACCGCGCCGCTATGAA
>JAYTEX010000168.1:0-13742 GCA_043734785.1 Pseudomonadota bacterium
CGATTTACGCGAGCGGCTGAAAAATTCACCAACCGCCATGGAGGATTAAGAGAAAAGTTCGCCGATATCATCCGCGACCTGGAGCACGACCCATTCCAACCACACCTGAAATATCACCACCTTGATGGCAAGCTCAAAGGCGTCCAGGCCGTCAGTCTTACCGAGAGCTATCGAATCACACTGACTGTTGTCGTATCCGACAAGGAAATCATCCTGCTGGACGTCGGGAGCCATGATGAGGTGTACCGGTAAGGTGAATACGCGTGGCCAAGCGCAAAGCCCCCGAACTCACTTTCCAACAGCACATCGCGCATTTGCTTGTTCGCGAGCATGGCCATGGCGTGCTTGAACTGGCAGACATCACGGACACATCGCCCGCCCCGCACCGGTGCCGCTGCTGCGCGCGCCCGGGGCACTTCGAAATGCCCAAGCAGGAACTGATGCCGGGCGTGACCATTGCGATGGTGCGGGACCCGGATGGCAACGTGGTGGAGTTCGTGCAGCGCGCATAGGACGCCGTTTCAGCAGGTCAATGCGCGCAACTTTCCGCGCGCGCATTGACCACGGCGGATTCAGGTGCGCCTTTCAACTGCACTTCGAATCGCCGCAGTTCAGGCACGTCATGCAGCTGTCCAGTGACACCACGGCCTTGGTGAGGCACTGTGGACAGAGCGTCGCCGTGTGCGGAAAATCTCCACTATCCGGCAGCGCTCCCTGCTTGGCCGCATATGCCGCACGCGTGGCCTCGATATGGGCCGTGCGCGCAGCATCGGGCTGCGCTTCCAACATGCCGATCGAACGCAGATGGGATTCGATCACATCGCCGATCTCGGCGACCAGCGACGGCATATATTTGCCGCCCTTCTTAAAGTAGCCGCCGCGTGGATCAAACACGCTGCGCAATTCGTCAACCAGAAAGGTGAGGTCGCCACACTTGCGAAACACCGCCGAAATAATCCGAGTCAACGCCACTATCCACTGAAAATGATCCATGTTCTTCGAGTTGATGAACACTTCGAAGGGGCGCCGGAGCTCATGCGCGGTGCCCGGATTGAGGACGATATCGTTAAGCGTCACATACAGCGCGTGCACGGAGAGCGGTGTCTTGAGTTTGTAGGTGGCGCCCAGCAGCATCTCGGGCCGCTCCACCTTTTCGTGCATGTGGATGATCTCCGCGCCGCTGGCCGCCGCCTGCGGCACGACCTCCACGGCGGTTATCTTCTGGTCGATTTTAATCGTCATTAAATCATGCCTCCATTCACAGCGCGCCGTAGTAGCCCTCTTTCAAAGCATCAAAGAGGTTCGCGGCAGTATGGTGCTCGCCTTCGTATTCAATATCCTGATCGCCCCTCGCTTCCAAGGTGGTGCCATCGGCAAGGGTAAAGCGATAAGTTGTGTGCGCGAGATCCTGGAGTTTGACGAGCACGCCCTGGAACGCGCCTGGATTGAAGCGGAATGTCGTACAGCCCTTCAAGCCTTGCGCATAGGCATCAAGATAGACGTTCTTGAATTCCTCAAAAGGAATATCGGTGGGCACATTGAGGGTTTTAGAGATCGAAGAATCGATCCAGATCTGGGCCGCAGCCTGCATCTCTACATGTTGCCGCGGGTTGATCTCCTCGCTCGTTCTAAAATACTCCGGGAGCGCGGCGTTCAGGACATCGGACTCCGCGAGTCCCTTACGCCGCAGGAATTCGCGGTAGGCGAGCGCCTCGAAAGAGGCAACCTCGACGCGCTCCTTGGTCTTGCGCCCGGGTCGGATCACATTGCGGACATAGTGATGGGCGAAACTTGGTTCGATCCCGTTGCTGACGTTATTCCCCAATGACAGCGCGATAGTACCGGTCGGCGCGATTGAACTGTGATGCGTGAAGCGTGCGCCGGTGTCGGCCAGTTGCGCCACCAGCGCCTCGTCTACCGTCGCAAGCTGCTGCATATAGCGGCTGTAGCGCGCGTGCAGTACGCGGCCCGGCACCCGATCTCCTTGCTTGAATCCATCGCGCGCCAGCTCGGGGCGCGCCGCCAAATGCGCCGCAGTCAAGGTAAACTGCTCGTGCATGATCGGCGCCGCGCCCTTCTCCTCGGCAAGCGCGAGCCCGGTCCGCCATCCGATCAGGGCAAGCTCGCGGCTCACGACTTCCGTGAACTCCACCGCAGCGGGTGCCCCGTAGGCCATGCGCAGCATCGCCAATGCCGAGCCGAGCCCCAGAAAGCCCATGCCATGCCGTCGCTTGCGCACCAACTCCTCGCGTTGTCGCGCCAGCGGCAAACCGTTGATCTCGACCACGTTGTCGAGCATGCGCGTAAACACTGCGGTCACTTCTCGAAACATTTCCCAAGCGAAGTTTGCCTGCGCCGTGAACGGCTCACGCACAAAGGCGGCGAGATTCAGCGAGCCTAGCAGACACGCGCCGTAAGGCGGCAAGCCTTGCTCGCCGCAAGGGTTAGTGGCACGAATGTTTTCGCAGAACCAATTGTTGTTCATCTCGTTATAACGATCGATCAGCACGAACCCGGGCTCGGAGAATTCGAAGGTTGCGCGCATGATGGCATCCCACACTTCGCGCGCCGGTAGCACGCGATGGATCCGACAGGCCACCTCGTCCACCTCATTCACTCTATAGCCCTCATGGGTGGGCCATGCGCGCCACATCACCTTGGAAGTATCGGATAGATCAATCGCGGGATTGGTGAGTTCAGCCGGACTCAGGGGGAAAACCAGCGGCCAGGGTCGATCGGCCTTGACGGCCTCCATGAAATCACGCGTGACTAACAGAGAGATATTGAACTGGCGCAGGCGCCCGGCTTCGCGTTTCGCCCCGATCGCCTCCATGATGTCCGGATGTGCGATATCGAATGTTGCCATCTGCGCGCCGCGTCGGCCGCCGGCCGAGGCGATGGTGGAACACATGCGATCATAGATGTCCATGAAGGACAGTGGTCCGGAGGTTCGGGCGCCTGCGCCGGAGACATAATCGCCTCTGGGGCGCAACGTCGAGAACTCATAACCAATGCCAGCGCCGGCCCTCAAGGTCAGGCCAGCTTCGTGAAGCTTGCCGAGGATGTCGTCCATGGAGTCGAGCAGCGTGCCGGATACCGTGCAGTTAATCGTCGAGGTGGCAGGTTTGTGTAAGGTCGCACCGGCGTTTGCGACGATACGCCCTGCGGGAAGCGCACCATTGCGCAAGGCCCATAGGAACCTGGCTTCCCATTCGTCCTGACGCGCCTTGCCCGTTTCGACCGCCGCCAGCACGCGCGCGATTCGGTGATAAGTTTCATCGATCGTGTGATCGACTGCCGTGCCATCGCGTGCACGCAGACGATATTTTTGATCCCAGGTATCAAGGGCCGCAGGCTGCATCGGCACGTTCAAGTGGCCGGTGTTTTGCGCTTGGTTGTCTACGGCATTCATCATGGTCAAGATTAGCCTACCTCGATGTTCGAGGTTAGCGATTTTACGCGCGCGCAGCATTTTTGGCGTGTATCGACTGCGCGACTTGACCGACTCCGATAGAAGACGCAGGCTCAGACCAGCCCATTCCCCGAGAGGTTAAGCGCCCGTGCCGAACCCGATCCTGAGTGAAGACGAAATCGCGCGGTTTGACCGCGGCCAGCGTACGCCGCGCTGGGGACACAGCGCCTGGTAGCCACAATGGGAGACGTTATACCCTTCCGTAAAAAACCACCGGGCGAAAGAGCACGCGGCAAGACCCTCTGTCGCGAGGGCTTCCACAAATGGGTGGTGTGGAAAGACCAGCAGTTCGATGTAAAAGCCGGGAAGCTGATTACGGTGTATCGCTGCGCGCGCTGCGACGCCACCAAAGTACAGTCTCATTGAGACCTGCGCGCGCTATGCAAAATCCTGCGTGAATGCTCGGAGGGCGACCATCCATCGGCCCGGTATCAACCAGTGCGTTACCGCGGCATTTCCTCGTTGAGGAAATGCCCGACGTCGCTCCTCGACGGCAAACTGTGCGCTACTGACTCTGCGCCATGAAGGCAGCGAGCCCGGCCTGTTGGTCGGCGTCCACTTTCTTCGAGGCCGACCGTTCGGCAACGGCCGCGAGGCTTTCTTTCATTCCCGGTACTGCGGCGATAATGTCCCAATCATAAAGCTTGGTCGTCACCATGTTGGCGTAGGGAAAAGAATGATAGGCATAGATATCCGCGTAGGTCATTTCGCTGCCGCACAGAAAAGGTTTGGCGTTCACCAATTGTGAGAGCGCCTCGACGCCCTTTTGAATCACAGGCTTAACCTCTGCAAAAGCAGCTTCATCGCGCGGCGCGCCCATGAACAGGTGCTGGAAATGACGACGTGCAGCGAGTTCGATGTAGAGTTCGGTGATGCGCATGATCTCGCGAGCCTTCGCGCGCGCGAATGGATCAGCCGGGTAGAGCCGGGGTGTCGGTTTCAGTTCTTCGAGGTAATCAAGAATTGCAGCTGTCTCGGATAGAAAGCCCCGATCCGTTTCAATGCAGGGCACTTTACCCATTGGGCTTTTCGACTTGTAGTCGCTTTCCTGGCTCGGCGTGGCCGCGATTTCCTGGTAGGCAATGCCCTTTTCTTCCAGGGTAAGCTTGACCATGTTGTAGTAATTACTGATCGCGAATCCATAGAGTTTGAGCATGACGACATCATCTCCGTTTGCTGAGTGGGAGGGTTTTGAGGCTGCAAAGTGTGTCGCTCGCTCTCACAGGCGTCAAGGGAGATGCAGCGGGGTGTTCCCGCCCGCGTCGCGCTGAGGCACAATCATGCCGAGCAGTCCCGCAACAGGAGCATCCATGACCCCCGAGATCCAGTTTTCCGACATCAAAATCCAGTACCTCTCCATCGCCGAAGCACGTAAGCGCGCGGGCCTCAGGCTCATCCTCGGCGCCTATGCGGTGCCGGGCCCTTGGCGGGAAGCCTGCAAAGGACTGTTTCATGTCAAGAAAATCCCGTATGCAGCCGTGGTCACCGCGAGTGCGGGGCGTTCCGATCTCGAATTCGGCGCCAGCGATGCTGACCGGGAGCTGGTGGAATGGACCGGACAGGCAAGCGCGCCAGTTGCCATCTGGAATAATGAACGCCCCTGTGCCAGCTGGATCGATCAGCTCAATCTGGCCGAGCGTCTGCAACCCGACCCACCATTGATGCCGATTGAGGTCGAGGATCGCGCGTTGATGTTCGGACTCATCAACGAACTGGCCGGGGAAAACGGTTTTGCCTGGACCAAACGTCTGGCCATGATCCATCGCACCTTGGCGGCCCTGCCGGAAAACGACCCGGGGCGCGGATTCTGGCAACACATCGCCACCAAATATCGCTATACCGAGGCAGGCGGCGCGGCGGCAGCGGCGCGCATGGCGCGCACGGTGCGCGCACTGGCACGCCAGCTCGAGCGCCAGTACGACGCCGGCCAGCCTTACTTTTTCGGGACCCGCCTCTCGGCGCTCGATATCTACTGGGCGACCTTCGTGACCATGCTCGATCCGTTGCCGCTCGAATTGTGCCCGATGGCTACCGCCTTCCGTGCGAGCTATTCGAATCCCGATCCAGAAGTTCAGCAAGCGTTAGCGCCCCTGTTGCTCCAGCATCGGGATTTTATTTACCGGAGTTATCTCGAACTGCCGATGGTGTTCTGATGAACCTACCCCAAATGATTTGCCTCAATGACCGCCGGTAACGCGGCTGCGCTGATCACGCCTGAAATTCGCGCCTGGATCGGGCGCGCGGAGGCCATCGGCCCGCTGGAAGTCACGCGCCGCGATATTGTGAAATACGCCCTCGCGACAGAGCAGCGGATACCCAAGTACCTGTCTGGCGACGAGGCGCCACCGATGTTTCTGTACGGGCTTCTATTTCCGTTAGCCCCTCTCGATCGACTGGGACCGGATGGATTAGCCCCCCGTAATCTGCAACCTGAACTACCCTTGAAGCGCGTGATGGCGGGAGGAACCCGCTCCCGTTATCACCGCCCGGTCCGTCCCGGCGATGTGCTCTACGGCACGCTGACCTTGGCAAATATTTATGGCAAGGATGGCAACAGCGGACCACTGCTGTTCGTGGTCTACGATTTAAAAGTAGAGACCGACCAGGGCGAGTCGGTGCTCGATGAAACTCAAACCCGGATCGTGAGGTAACCCCGATGCTCCGTCTCCAGGATCTTGCCCTCGGCATGCGTATCCCCACGCGCACCTTCACACCCACCAATGTCTCGCTGTTTCTCTACAACGCCGCCATCTGGAACCCCCACCGCATCCACTATGACGCGCCGTACGCGACCGGTGTGGAGCAGCATCCCGGCATCGTCATCGATGGTCCGTTGCAGGGTGACTGGTTGACGCAGATCGTGCTCGAATGGTTAGGTGAAGATGGCGCGCTCGTCGAATTCGAATATTCAAATCGGCTGGCGTGCTACCTCGGTGCCACTTTGACTGCCGGGGGCGTGATCAGCGCAATCGATCCTGCGCAACGCTCGGTCACATTGGATGTTTCAGTGACAGACGATCAGGGTGTCGTCACATCGCCCGGGCGGGCGATCGTCAAATTAAGCGGCTAGCGCGACGCGGGAATCCCGAGCAGCACGTCACGTGCGCTTAGGCGCTCCATAATCTCCTGCCTACCGGCTGCCCTCGATCAGAGATTCAGCACATACCAGATGAGTGCGAAAGCGATGGCGGCCCCGGTAAACCACCACCTCGGGCGTCGCGCAGGCTTAGTCGGCGAGGTGACGGCCTGGCGGTTTTTTTCTGGTGCGGCGGAAGGCGCGCCCACCAGGGCCTCGAATTTCTGAAAGAATTCGCCGGCAATTTTCTGTGCCGTGCGATCCACCATTGACCCACCCAGCTGGCCAAGCTTGCCGCCGATATCCGCTTTTACGCGGTAGGAGAGCACGGTCATCGCGCCCTCTTCCTTCAAATGCACGCTGGCATGCACTTTTGCGAAGCCCGCCGGTCCGCCCTTGCCTTCGCCACTCAAGGTGTAACTTTCTGGCGGATTGATGTCTGCCAGCGTGACGGCGCCTGTGAATCTTGCCGAGAGCGGACCAATTTTCGCAGCGACCGTCGCGGTGAATTCAGTCGGCGAGATCGCCGCCAGTTCTTCACAGCCAGGAATCGCCTGTTTCAAAATTTCCGGATCGTTCAGCGCCGAGAATACTTTCGCGCGCGGTGCGTTAATGCGGATTTCGTCTTTGAGTTCCATCGTTCGCTCGTCCTATTGCGCGCCCGCTGCCTGGAGCTTGCGCCAGATCACATTCGGCCGGATAGGCAGTTCGGTGATCTCGATATTGAAAGGTGTCAAGGCATCGCACAGCGCGTTGCACAGCGCGCCCGAGACCGCACTGGGCCGACCTTCGCCGATCCCGCGCGTGCCGAGCGGCGTATGCGGGCAGGGCGTCGAGGCATAGGTCACCTGGATATCGGGCACATCGGCCGCAGTTGCGAGTTTGTAGTGCTCGAAATCCGCCGTCATCTGCTGGCCCTGGTCGTTGTAGATGAACTCCTCGAAGATAGCGTTCGACAAACCTTGCACGATCGCGCCGTGCATCTGGCCATCGACGATCATCGGATTGATCACATTGCCGACGTCTTCCGAGGTCAGCCATTTCGAAATCTTGAAATTGCCGTTCGTAATGTCGACCTCAACCACGCACACATCGGCGTTGAAGCAGATCATCGGCTTAGCCGCTTCAAAGAACGCCGTGGTCTCCAGCCCCCCAACTTCGCCTTCCGGCAAATTCACCGGATACATGATGATGCGCTCGACGATTTCGCGGAACGATTTTCGCTTGGAAGGATCGCGCGAATACACCACTTCGCCATTGGTGAACGCAAACTCCTCCATGGTGGCGCGAATGCCGAGATCGTGCGCCAGGACATGGGTGATCTTCTCGCGCAGCTCGTCACACGCTTTGCGCACCGCGCTCGCGAAATAGGATCCCATGCGCGCGCCGATAGTCCCTGAGCCGAAGGGCGTGATGCCGGTATCCCCTGTGGTGATCACCGTATCTTCCGGACTGATGCCAAAAGTTGCCGCGACAATCTGCGAAATCGTGGTTTCATGGCCTTGCCCACCTGGCGCGTCCCCCCCATAGATGAACGCCTTGCCGCGCGGATCGAGCCGCACGGTGGCGGCCCCGTAGCCCGGTTGATTCTCCATCGGCACCATCAGTTCAGAAGCGACACCGGACAGCTCAACCCCGCAACCGAAGCCGATGCCGATATAACGTCCCTCTGCGCGCGCGGCCGCCTGCGCCTGCCGGAAACCCGCCAGGTCGGCCTGTACCATCAGGTTATCCCACACCTTTAGAAAATCACCACTGTCGTAGTATTCCCCAGTGACCGAGGTATACGGCAGATTCGGAATAATGTTCTTGCGCCGAACGTCGGCGGGTTCGAGACCGCATTTGCGGGCCACCATGTCGATCCCGCGCTCAAGCGCAAAACGGGTCGGGAAATGACCGAATGCGCGTGAGGGCGTGAGGCAGGCCTTGTTAGTGAACACGACCTGGAGTTTGAGGTCGCCTAGACCCCAGGTATAGGCATTCGGCATTTCGACCGCGCCGAGGAAGGGCATCACGAAGCCCCAATAGACACCGATCTGCCCCGTTCCCACATCAGCGACACCGCGATTGCGCAGCGCCAGCAACTTGCCATCTTTGGAGGCCGCGATTTCCAGATCATTCACCTGCCCGCGTTCCTGCCCGACGCTCATGAGGCCTTCATAGCGGGATTCGATCCAGCGCACTGGGCGCCTAAGTTTGCGCGCCGCGTAGGCGACCACGACGCTTTCGCGGTAGAACGGCGCCTTAACGCCGAAACCACCGCCCATATCGCGCGGCGCAACCACCCGAACTTTTTCGGCCGAGATATCGAGAATGTCCGCAAACGCCAGGCGATCGATGTGTGGTCGTTGGGTCGTGTTATAGACCGTCAGTCCGTCGGACGGGGACCATTCGGCAAGCACGCCACGGGTTTCCATCGGCGTGGTGCCGGTGCGATGGACGCGAAACTTCTCCTTGATCACGACGTCCGCAGATTGAAAGATTTTTTCAACTTCCGCCGCGTTCCTCTGCTGTTCTTCGGCGCTCGCGCCGCCCGTGAAGGTCATTGCGAACATTTCGTTGTCCGCCTCCTCGTCGTGCACCTTCGGTGAGCCCGGTTGCATGGCCGCTTCCGGATCCAGTACCACGGGCAATTCTTCGTAGTCGACCACCACCAGTTCGGCGGCATCGAGCGCAATGTACTTATCGCGCGCAATCACCATGGCGACGGGATCACCATGGAACTTCACTTTATCGACCGCGAGCCCGTAATACAGTGGATACTTGGCCGGCAGATTCGGCAGCAGCACGGGTTGACGCATCGACTTGCAATGGGTTTTCATCTCCTCGCCAGTGATGATCGCCACCACTCCCGGCAACGCCGCCGCCTCGCTGGTCGCGATGCTTTTGATGCGCGCATGTGCGTAGTCGCTGCGCACAAAGGCGGCATGCAGCATGCCAGGCAGTACGATATCGGCCACGTACTTGCCGTGGCCGGTGATCAGCCTTAAATCTTCCTTGCGCTCCATGCGCGCGCCCATCCAGGCCTGGGTGTCTTTAATATTGACAGACATCATCGCCCCCTATGGCACTGCTTTGGCTGCAGCACGCACCGCATTCACGATATGCACATAGCCGGTGCAACGGCACAGATTGCCGATCAGACCCTGCCGGATTTCGTCATCGCTCGGGTGCGGGTGTTTGTGTAGGAGCTCGGTCATGTTCATCAAAATCCCAGGCGTGCAGAAGCCGCACTGCAGCCCATGATGCGCCTTGAACGCGCTCTGGAGTGGTGTGAGTTCGTCGCCGTTGGCAAGGCCTTCAACGGTGGTGATCTGGTGCCCATTCGCCTGTACCGCCAGCATCATGCAACTCTTGATCGCTTCGCCGTCGAGCAGCACAGTGCACGCACCGCAAACGCCTTCATAGGTGCACGAAACGTGCGTGCCAGTCAGCGCACAGTTATCGCGGATAAAATCCACCAGCAGCAGGCGCACGGGAACGGTCTGTTCATAGCGCTCGCCGTTGATCGTGACGTCGATGGTTTGCATGGTTTAACTCCTGGCACGGGCAAAGGCGCTGAGCGCGACGTCGCGACCCAGCGTACGGATGAGTTGGTGGCGGTAGGTCGCCTCCGCCCACTGGTCGCTCTGCGCATCGACTGTCGCGACCACGGCCTCGAGTGCACGGTCGATCGCGGCTACATCGCCGACAGAGCCGCCCAGAATCTTCTCGCCTGCGGGTGCACGTTGCGCGCCGTTACCCAGGCCTGCGAGCGAAATTCGCGCGGCTATACAGTTGCCGGCGGCATCCACGCTGACTTTCATGCACACACCCACGACCGGCAGCGCATCGGTCACGAGCCCCCACTTTTTGTATGCACTGCCGCTACGCGGCGCGTCCGGGAAGCTGATCGCCGTCAGGATCTCGTCCTCAGCACGCGCGGTCTCCAGGGGCGCGATCAGAAAATCGTCGGCCGTCACCTCACGCATAACGCCGCGCGAGTTCAGCAGGTGCATGATCCCGCCGAGGCCCAAGGTGACCGCCGGTAGGCAGGACGCCATATAGTTCCAGCAGCAACTGCCGCCGATGGTGCCGCGATTGCGCACTTGACGATCGCCCACGTGCTGGGCCGCGTCTCGCAGCGCGGCATACGCGGGCGCGATGGTTTGGTCTTCGGCGATTTCCACATAGCGGGTCATGGCACCGATCCGCAAACCCGGGGATGTCGTGATGCCCCTTAGTTCCGCAATCGCCTGCAGATCGACCACGCAGCGTGGTCTGACCATGCGCGCTTTGATAGCCTGCATGACACTCTGGCCACCGGCCAGAAAAATGGCCTCTCCGCTCGCGTATTGGCCGAGCGCGGCCACCGCTTCCGCGATACTGGCTGGGCGCAGGTAGTCTTCGATTGGCGCAGGATACATCTCGCCTCCCCTGTCTGGCGCGCGGTGCACGCGCATCGCGCATTCGTTCGCAGGCACTGATGAACGGACCCGGAACGCAGATTTTTTTGTTTGAATGGTGAGTTTCTATGTAACCGGCTCGTCAAGGAAAAGCAACCCTGGTTTTATGCAGCAGAAGCCGTCAAGTCGGCAAACACGCATCCAGCGCTACGACCCGCGCACCGATGTGACTCGTCATTGGTCGCTCGATCACGACGCGGGTGCGGTGGCGCGGTACTGGCGCTCGACGATGGCTTTTATTTTTTCGATTTTGCGACCTCGCGTCTAGATCTAATCCAGCACAGCGATCCCGATCAGCCGCGCTCGCGTCTCAATGACGGCGAATGCGATCGCCGCAGGCGTTTCCTGGCGGACCGTATGGACGACCACGAAGCACTGAAAATCAGTGGCCTATGGTCTCTCGATCGTGATCTCAAAGTCACGCAGCTCGATCACGGCATCATCTGCTCGAACGGTTCATGCTGGAGTCCCGACGACAAAATCTTCTCTAGTGGTGGATCGCCAATTTAACGTGGGGTGAACTGAGCATAAGGCACGCCAGCGCGCATAAAATCAGCATGATCCGCACGCGTGACGACCTTTTAGGTGAGCCTCTAGACTAAGATACCGGCGGTAGTGAATTCGCATTGGTCCTTTTGACGCCAGATTCTTCAGCGCGTTGCGATCCAACGCGCAATGACCAACACGAGAGATATTATGCGCGTAGACATCGAACCGAACCGCTGGCGCCAGGCAGTGCCGATTGGCCGCGTTCACCGCGATCGGGTGCGGCGCGCATCTTCAAGTTCGCGATTACGCAGCGATACCGCGCAATCGCTGATTGCGCGCAGGCGACAGTCGCAGACCCGCACTAGCGTGCGAAACAATGTATTACCGCGCGCTGAGCTGAAACAGCGCCGATGAAATGGTTTGCGCGATGGGTGACCGGCTTTCCTGTGGTACTCCTGGTCGTGCTGCTCGCACTGACAATCGTGGCGATGCACGGCATCGTCGATCTACGCACCGGCGAGGTCCGGCTGGCGATTGACCCCGCGCTCGACCGCCTGCTGCCTGAGGGTGATGACGAGCGCCAGTTCTATGACCGCGCGCGAAAAATCTTTGGCAGCGATGAATTCATGCTGCTGGTCCTGGAGGCCGAGGATGTCTTCCAGCCCGCCATGCTGGAAAAGATACGCCACATTACTCAGCGCCTCGAAGCAGAGCCGGATGTGCTGCGTGTGGTGTCACTCGCGAACGCCACCGATGTGGTCGGCCGTGCAGGCGAAATCGAAGTCGGCCCCTTCTACGATGAGATCCCGCGCGATCCGGCGGCACTCGCGGCCTTGCGCGCGCGGGTGCACCACCACCCTATTTTTGGCAATGCGTTGGTGGCGCAGGATGGGCGCGCCACCGCCATTGTGGTGTTTTTCGAGCACATCGACGAACGCGATTTCGTCCAGCGCAATGTCAGCGACAAGCTCACAGCGATTGCGCGTGAGGCAGCTGGCACCGGCACCGCCGTGCAGGTCACCGGCAACCCGCATATTAAGGCGCAGCTGAGCCGCACCATCGTCTCGGAACTCCGCTTCATCCTGCCGGCAGTGGGCTTGATCACCGCCCTGCTATGTCTGGTAGCTTTTCGTTCATTGCGCGGCGTGGGCTTGCCGCTTAGTGCCATCGCGATGTCCTTGATCTGGACTCTCGGCGCGATGGGTTGGGCGGGCACGCCCCTGAATCTTGTCTCCAACATTATTCCACCGCTGCTCATCACCCTCGGCTTCGCAGCCGCGATGCATGTGATGTCCGAGTACTACACGGCGCTGCTACATCAATCCACCCACGATCGGGCTGCGAATACGGCGGCTGTCGTGGTGTTACTCGAGGAGATGGGGCTCGCGATACTGGTCAATGGAATGACGACCTTGCTCGGCTTCCTGTCGTTGTGCACCAGCAGCGTGCTTGCCATTCGTCAGTTCGGTCTCTGGTCCGTGGTGGGGGTGGTGGCCGCCACCGTGGCGTCATTGATTTTTATCCCCGCGATGCTGACCTTGCTTGGTCCCCCGCCACGCCGCCCGCGACCACCGCAGGCGGGTAGAGTAGAGCGCCTTGCCGAGCGCATTGCGGAATTCGACATCCGCCGTCGACGGGGCATTTTTGTCGCGGTATTTGCGCTGCTGGCGGTCTCGTTCTATGGCATGAGCCGGATTGAAGTCTCGAGCAGTTTCGTCGGCAGCTTCGTCGCCGACTCCCCGATTCGGGTCACGTTCGAGGCGCTGAACGAGCGCATGGGCGGGCTCAACTCATTCTTCGTGGTGATCGACGCAGACGAGGACGGGGCCTTCACGCAGCCCGACAACCTCCGTGAACTCGCCGCCTTGCAGTCCTGGCTCGAAGCCCAGCCCGAGGTGGGTAGCACGGCTTCGCTGGCGGACGGCGTGATGCTGTTGAATCAGGCGTTCAACGAGAACAATCCGGCAGCCTTCGCGATCCCGCCACGCGCGGGTCTGGTCAAAGAACTGCTGTTGTTTAGCGGCGATGCGCTTACCGGTGGCTTCGTCGACTCACGCTACCGCACTGCCAATATTACGGTACGTTCAAAAATGAGCGACTCGGCCGACGTCCACCGCTTCATGCAGCGGCTCGAGACTCGCCTGGAGACGCTGCCGCGCCGCTTACGCGCGCGCCCAACCGGCGATCTGGTCTTGCTCAGTCATACCATGGACGACATCACGCGCGGCATGCTCTCCAGCAGCTTCACGGCGTTCTGCAC
>JAYTEX010000169.1:0-7193 GCA_043734785.1 Pseudomonadota bacterium
CCATCCGAAGTCGGTCCACTGCGAAGGGTTGAAATTCCGATTGCCGATGTGGATGCGGCGAGGATTCGTGGCGGTCATCGGAGCGCTCACTGGAAGTGAGGGATATGGGGCGAAGCACGCGCGGCCAGGTGTGTCGTGCTCGCGGCATCGCGGGATCGGTTCGATCCACGGTTGACCCACTCTGAACCGGGAATTCAGAATCCGGCGTACACAGACCCTCCCCGACAATTCCCACAGGCAGGCCTTTCACGATGACCCACATGCTCACTCTCGCCGATGCCGTTGCGACCCACGCGCGGCTCGATCCACACAAACTGGCGGTGCGCGATTCGCGCCGCCAACTGACCTATCGCGAATGGCATGACCGTGTCGTGCGCCTCGCAGCGGCGCTGCGCGGTCTCGGGCTCGCGAAGGGTGACCGCGTGGGGGTGATCGCCACCAACTGCCTCGAATGGATGGAGATGTACGCGGGGACGGCGCGTGCGGGCCTCGTCCTCGTGCCACTCAACTTTCGCCTGACCGGTGCGGAGATTGCGTACATTCTGGGCCACGCGGAAGTCACCGCGGTGATCGCCGGCGAAGAGTTCTGCGCGACGGTGGACCGGGTTCGGGGCGAGCTGCCGCTGCCGCCCGCGCGGTTCGTCGCGTTGGGCGAACGCACGCCTGCGGGCTGGACCGGGTATGAAGAACTGATTGCGCGTGGCGACCCCGCGCGGCCACTTCAACCGGTGCATGCAGCAGACATCGCCGCGCTGATGTACACCTCGGGCACGACCGGGCGACCGAAGGGCGCTATCCGGAGCCATGGGGCGAACTCATTGATCGCATGGGCCACGGCGATCGAGATGGGCTTCACCGCGCAGGACACGGCGCTGCTCGTGATGCCGCTGTGCCACGCAAACTCGCTGTACTTCGGCACGACGTTCGCGCACCTCGGCGGAACCTGCCACATCGAGGATCGGAAGAGCTTCGATCCGGAAGCGCTGCTGCGCACGCTCGCCGGGGATCGCGTGACGTTCACCTCGCTGGTCCCTACGCACTACATCATGCTGCTCGCGCTGCCGGAAGACGTGAAACGACGCTACGATCTGAGCGCCGTCGGCAAGCTGATGATTTCCTCGGCACCCGCGCGGCAGGACACCAAGCTCGGCATCCTGGAACTCTTTGCGAACAGCAGGCTCTACGAACTGTATGGTTCGACGGAAGCCGGCTGGGTCACGTTGCTGCGCCCGGATGAACAGCTGCGCAAGCTGGGCTCGGTCGGCCGCGAGTGGGCCGGCAGCGGCGCGATCCGGCTGCTCGACGCCCAGCGGCGAGAAGTGGCGGATGGCGAGGTGGGCGAGCTCTACTCGCGCACCTCCTACGTGTTCGACGGCTACTGGAAGAACCCGGAGAAGACCGCCGAGGCATTCGACGGCGAGTGGTGTTCGGTCGGCGACATGGCGCGGCGTGACGCGGAAGGCTACCTCTGGCTGGTCGATCGCAAGAGCAACATGATCATCAGCGGCGGCGAGAACGTGTATCCCAACGAGGTGGAAGACGCGCTCGGCCAGCATCCCGCCGTGCGCGATGTCGCCGTCATCGGACTTCCGCACGAGAAGTGGGGCGAGACAGTCCATGCGGTCGTCGTGCTGCATGCAGGACAGTCGGCGAGCGAAGCCGAACTTCGCCAGTGGTGCCGCGAGCGCCTCGCAGGTTTCAAGTGCCCGAGCGACGTGACGTTCATCACCGACGAGGAGATGCCGCGCACCGCCACCGGCAAGATCCAGCATCGGGTGCTGCGGGAGCGCTATACCTCCTGATTAAGTTACGACAGAGAAACACGGAAGACGAATCCACTTTCTCGTCCGCCGCCCCACTGTCTCAAATCGCCGGACCGGCCCGTCGAGGATCGCGACGAGACTGCATAACCCGAAGACCGGTGTCGCGAAGTGATCAGGGTGCCGGAGCTTTGCTTATTTGCTTATTCTCGCGGGAGCCACACCACAGCCGTTGCGGAGTATCCCGACAACGTCGAGCCCAATACGCCAATAAGCAAAGCTCCGGCACCGTTCTGGGCGGCACTAGGCGATCCGCTCTCGAATGAATTTTGCCATGCGCTGGAAAGCGTCGGCACTTTCCGGCAGGGGATACAGCAGGAACGCATGAAAAAGTCCGTCCCATACGTCGAACTTCACCTCGACCCCTGCTTTACGAGCCACGTCCACGAGTCGATGAGAATCGTCGAGCAGCACTTCAGCACTTCCAACATGAATATAGAGCGGTGGCAGCCCGCGAAGATCGGCGTATAGCGGCGAGGCCATAGGATCTCGCGGAGGCAAATCCCCAAGGTAGTAGCACGCAAGATAGCGCAGATCCGGTCTCCTGAGGATTTCATCCGGGATCTCCGGATCTTTACCCGTGCATTCGAGGTCCACCCATGGAGAAAACAACACACCCGCAGCAGGCAGCTTCTGCTTTCTGTCTCGGAGCACGATCATCGCGGCCAGGGTCAAGTTGCCACCCGCGGACTCACCGGCAATGACGATGCGGGATGCGGGAATACCCTTTTTCTCTACGAGCCAGTTGAACCCGGAAACTGCATCTTCTATCGCGGCCGGACACGGGTCCTCGGGCGTGCGGCGATAGTCGACCAATAGTACAGCGCCGTCAGTGGCCGCCGAGATTCTGGCACAGGTTTCGCGATGTGATTCAGCAGACCCGATCACAAAGCAGCCGCCATGCAAGTAAAGCAAGGCCCGGTCAGTCGCGGCCCCCGGGGCCACAATCCATTCCGCCTTCGCACCATTCGCATCTACCTTTTCCACTTTCACATCGGCCGGACATGGGATCCATTGTGCGAATGAATCGAAGCTTTCCCGTGCTCCTTGCACCGGCATAGGCTTCATGCGGAGCTGCTGTACCACGATGTGTTCCCGGATCTGAGCGACGGTATCGATTGCTTGCTGGCTTGGCATACTGGAATCTCTTGGGTTTGATGTAGATGGCCGGGTCAGAGCATGTAGGCCGGCGGAAACACGCCGAGATCTTCGTATTCGCTGTGTTTAACTACGTCACGTGGATTACGGAACTCGGGGATAACGTACTTTCCGAAGTAATTCAGCGATTTCATGATCTGTTGGTGCCCCTGACCATCAATCCGGAAGATCACTTCGTCGAATCCCATAGCCTCGAAACGCTTGACGCCCTTGATGATGTCGTCCGGCGTGCCGTTGAGAACCTGGGGCAGGTTATCGTTCATCCAATCGAGATCGTCTTCGTGGCCTTCTATCAGCTTCCTCCAATCGTTCATGTACGCGAAGTCAGCGCCCCTTGCTGCGGTATTGCTGAAGAAGCCAATCAGCCATTTCATGAAGCCGAGAGCGGACGGACGGGCCAGCTCGACTGCTTCCTTCTTCGTCGCCGCGATTTGGCCGCCGATGACCAACCTCGCCAATGACTTGTTAATCGGAACGCCGGGTATCGGTACCGCTTTCGCAGCGGCTTGCTGATATGCCTGGACCACTTGTTCGACGTGGTCCCAGCCATAAATGGAAAACGATAGCGCGCCTAGCCCCATGCTGCCCGCAAGCTCGTGTGTCGCGAGGCCGGTGGACGAGACATACGTGCGCGGGAATGTCGTCTGGTGCAGCCGCGGCCACACCTTGACCGGAGTCGGAATGTTGTAGAAGTCCCCCTGGTGTGAAAACGACTCTTCTGTGAGAGCTTTGACCACGACACGAAACGTCTCGTCCCACTCCTTGACGGTGTTGGCCGCGTCCACCTGAAACGCGTCAAACACGTGCGCGTTATTGCCTCTGACCGCAGCGATCTCCAGACGACCATGCGAGAGCACGTCGATCGTAGCCAGTCGCTCTGCAATGCGAATAGGGTGGTTGAAGTGCAGCATCACGGTCGACATCGTGCGCAACGTGATTCGCGAGGTCGCATGCGCGATAGCACCATAGATCACCTCGGGCGCCGAGGTTGTGCACGTCGGCCCCACGAAATGCTGTTCCGAACATCCCCAGGTGTCGAACCCGACCGCCTCAGCGTACTGTGCCTCGCGAATCATCTCGTCATAGCGCTGTGTGACGGAGTAACCGCGGTTGGTATCTCCTTCCGTGAACAATCCGAATTTCATCCTGTCGATCCTCCAGCGTAGGTGCTGTTTTGAGCGATTCGCGGGTACTGACGGTTATGCGGGCGACGCGGCACGTGCTTCTACGCCCAATTAAGTTGCTGAAGAGCGATCTTGTCGTTCCAGATTTTTGTCACGTGCTGGATGCGACCGTCGTCAAATACCATGTGGTACACATAATCTGAGGCGACTTTCTTACCCGTCGGCGCTACCGGCCCGCCAGGACCCGTTTGAGTACCGTGAAATACTGCAAAGGCGGCGATGCTGTTGGTGGACTCGTCAGCTGCGAAGAACTTCAACTCGTAATGAGCATCCGGCACGGGTGTGAACAGACTCTTCATCCAATCGCAGTAAGCTTCGACGGTGCTTACACCAACCAAGGTCTCCGCCTGTGCGGAGAACGTCGCGCCCGGATGACAATAAATTCTGCAACCGTCCCACCCTTTCCCTGATTCGCAAGCTTCAAAGAAAAGCTTCGCAGGTCCGAGCATTGAACTCATAAAGGCTCCTTTCCAATTCCGTTCGTGATTAATCTCAAGTGATTAAGAGCAATCGATGTGCCATCTCTAACATCCAATCAAAACAGAGACATGCAAATTCTGCGCGTTGCATTTCCGCAGCATCGTTGCCTTGGACTCGCAACGGCGCAGTGTCTAGGTATCAAAATCTCTGGCGATCACTGGTCGTCTGGTTGTTTGTCGGGGCGTTGCGATCGGTTGCAAAATTGCAACCAAAACCCGTCTTGACTAAGTATTCACGCTATTCGAGACTTGGTGTTGATGTACACCATGAAAAGCAGTCTGCTATCTGATAGCTCCGAGGAAGCTCGGCGTGTGCGTCTCGCACGGGCGCGCATGCATGCTGGAGACGAGCCGGATCCTTCCTTCGTCAGACCGCTGATTCTTGAATCATGGCGACGTTCCCGTGACGCCAGGGTTAATCCGCAATGGGGTACCAAGGATTCAAACTCGACGCCGCAGCTCTCCCAACCCGGAGTCCACTCGAGTCCAAAGTACGCGAGCACAGAACAGCGACTGGTCGATGTCGCTGGGCCAATTCTCCAACTACTGACTGATGCACTCAGTGTCTGCGGATTCGTGCTGATGCTGACCGATCGCCATTGCAGAACGCTTTGGCTATCCGGCACGGATGCCTTCATCTATGAAGCAGAGAGGGTCAATAGCGTCGTCGGCGGTCAGTGGCGGGAAGACAGCATCGGCACGGATGCGGTTGCTCTAAGCCACGCCATCGGTGAGCCGGTGCAAGTGCATTGGTTCGAGCACTACACCTCGGGGTTAGATCCGTGGACTGGGAATTCGTGCCCGATACGCGACCCCGCTACCCATGAAGTCATCAGTACCATCAATGTTTATGCATACGGCTGCATCGCCCATCCGCGGGCTTTCGAGCTGTCAAAGGACGCCGCGAGCATGATCGAGCGGCAACTCGCGCTGGGCGACTACCGGCGCAGAGTTCGATTGCTCGAGGCGTATGAAATCCATACCGGGCGCTATCCGGACGATCCCGTGGTGTGTTTGACTCCACAGGGAGCCATCGTTGGATTGTCGTCATCCGCCTGCGGTTCTCTTCAAACAAGCGGAGCCGATGCTCGCGGCCGACTATTGTCGTCGCTGCCCGGGATTGGATTTGATGTTGCAGCGGTCGAATTCGATTCCTTAGTCGCACCACAAGATGTGAAAATACGATGCAGGGATGGCCGCATTCCAGCCGAAATTAGACCCATACACGAGGATTCCGAAGTTGCCGGTTTTCTACTGAGGTTGCGGCCAACGGCAGGTCGACAACATTCGAATCGACTCGATGTTACGTGGCAAGCCCGCCACCGGTTCGATGACATCGTCGGGGAAAGTAGTGCCATTCGCCTGACCATTGCAGACGCGCGACGAATTGCCCAACGCGAAAATACGGTCCTAATTCTCGGTGAGTCAGGCACGGGCAAAGAACTCATGGCGCACGCGATCCACACAGAAAGCTCTCGGTCGTCGGGCCCGTTTGTTCCGTTGAACTGTGGCGGTATGGGCGGCGAATTACTCGCCGCCGAACTGTTTGGATATGAAGACGGTGCGTTTACTGGGGCAGCCCGTGGTGGACGCGCCGGAAAACTGGAGTTGGCAGATCGCGGCACGCTGTTCCTGGACGAAATAGAAACGATGTCGGCCGGTATGCAGGTGCATCTCCTTCGCTTTCTGGAGGAGCACACGGTAATTCGGGTTGGCGCGACTAGACCGCGCAACGTGGACGTGCGCGTCGTTGGTGCAACCAATGTCGATCTTCGGCAACTCATTCGAACGGGCCTATTCCGTGCTGATCTTTACTACCGTCTCAATGTATGTGCGATTCAAATACCTCCGCTACGCGAGCGTACGGAAGATATAGGCCAGCTTGCGAAGCACATCCTGAGGGAGGAACGATTGGAGGTAGGCCTCGACGCGGAGGCATTCGCAACCCTTGAACGTTATGAGTGGCCAGGCAATGTCCGGGAGCTACGAAACATCCTCGTTCAGGCTGCCATGAGGAGTGCGAGTCAACAGATTACCGCTGCAAACCTGCAGCTCCCTGACGAGTTGCCGATGATACCAGCAGCTGCACGCGTGCGTGGTGATGTCTTGGGTGATGCAGAGCTCGAGGCTATCCGAGGAGTTCTGAAACGCCACGCCGGCAAAATCGGAGCCGCTGCTGCCGAACTTGGCGTGCATCGCGTCACGCTTTATCGGAAGCTTAAGCGCCATGGCTTGAACTGGACGCAAGGTTACCGCTGACGACTGCGCACTCAGGTGCCGCCAGCGGCTAGCGACATGCCCCACTATTCCCTGACAAAGCTGCGCTGCACGGGCCTACGTTCACGACCTCGTCGCTAGGCTGCTACTGGATATCCTGCATTTTCCGCTGACATACCACCATGCGAGAGACTCGCATGGTGGTAGCGTGCCTGCCACGTCCGAGTGGGGATCAGGGTGCCGGAGCTTTGCTTATTTGCTGATTGTCGCGGGGACATAACCACAGCCGTTGCGGAGTATCCCGACAACGTCGAGCCCAATACGCAAATAAGCAA
>JAYTEX010000170.1:0-6777 GCA_043734785.1 Pseudomonadota bacterium
TCCGTATAGGCATCCGGGCCCGCCCAGAACCAGACCATGTGTGCAATGGGCAGATAGGAAAACGTAAACCACAGCACCATGAACGCGAGAACTGCTGCAAACTTCATTCTTTCCGCAAAGGCGCCAACGATCAAACAAGGCGTTATCGCGGCAAATGTGCACTGAAACGCGATATAGACGTATTCAGGAATGAACACGCCCTTGCTCCAGGTGGCAGCCAGTGATTCCGGCGTGACGCCGTGGAGAAACAACCGATCGAAGCCTCCAAAAAACGCGTTTCCCTGCGTAAATGCCAAGCTGTAGCCGTACAAGACCCACAGCACCGATATCAACGAAAAAACGATGAAAACCTGCATGCAGACCGACAGCACGTTTTTTGCGCGGACCATGCCGCCGTAGAAAAGCGCCAGGCCGGGCACTGCCATCATCAAGACCAGCGCGGTGGACATCATCATCCACGCCGTATCGCCCTTGTCGGCAGCGGGCGGTGCTGCATCCTGGCTCCATGCAAAACCCGCCACCGCCCATAGCGCTACCCCGATAAGCCAACCTGCGGAGGGTCGTATCGGGGACGTCAGCGTGCGCTCAATCCCGTTCAATTTCGCTCTCATTCGCCGTCTCCTGATTAGGTGGATCTTCTGACGCCCTGATGCTGCGAACATGCACGGCGACTACGGTCCTCGTGTGCAGCATCTGTGCCAGAGGTTGTTTTGTTCATATGAAACCTACAGTGGGATACCTTTATGCACGTCAACAGTTGCCCAAGCCCAGAATGCCCCGGCCTGCATGCGCGATAATGGTGCGCGCGTTATGAATATGCACCAATTCGGTAATGCGCTCGCGTAGCGCTTACCTCGCGCTCGGGTTGAACTCCCGCCCCATAGGCGCAGCCCTTACCGAATGGCGAATCTGTCAATTCGATCTGCTTCAGCCGCCATTTTCCAGGGAGCGAGTGGTCAGGCTGACCCAGCACGCAGATGGCACATGGGCCTAGTGCTATCCTACGAGCAGTTGAGCGGATACTGCGGGATCAGCCGAGGCGGACTTTGCACATGACCATCATCGTCCGCTGCACGGCACTCGAAATGTGCTACCCCGGCGCTACGCGCTGCGTTCTGAGCGGTCTTGATTTAGAAGTCGAGGCCGGTGAGTTCATCGCCATTCTGGGGCGCAGCGGCTCAGGAAAATCCACACTTTTGAACTTGCTTGGCGCAATGGACAAACCGACCAGTGGCGCCCTGGAAGTCGCCGGCGTCGATCTCACGCGCATCGATGAAGCGGGACAGACCCGTTTCCGTCGCCACCACCTCGGATTCGTATTCCAAAGCTTCAATTTAATCCCGGTCCTCGATGTACGGCGAAACCTATGCTTGCCGCTTGAGCTGAATCGCCGCAGGGACCAAGGGCAAGTATCCGCCCTATTGGAGGCCCTCGGACTCGCCGGTTATGGCGAACGTTATCCCGCACAATTATCCGGCGGCGAACAGCAACGGGTGGCCATCGGTCGCGCGCTCATCCACCGTCCATCTCTGATACTGGCGGACGAACCGACCGGCAATCTCGACTTGGAAACCAGCGGCAGCGTGCTTGAATTGCTGCGCGGATTGACCCGCGCGAACCAGAGCACAGTCGTGATGGCAACGCATAGCCTGGAAGCTGCCCGTTACGCGGATCGCGTGTTGCAATTGGTCGGTGGCCGTGTGATCGAGGCGCCGTGATGCCCCTCTTGTGGGCGATCAATTTGAATTATCTGCTGCGTCGTCCGTGGCAAAGCGGCTTGGCGGGACTCGGCATATCGCTAGGCGTCGCGGTTATCGTGGCGGTTCAGATTGCGCAACAAAGCGCGCGCAATGCATTCGAAATGGCACAAAGCACGCTGTTCGGTCGCGCTACGCATCGAATTCAAGCGGATCGCGGTCCGTTACCAGAATCACTGTTCCGTGATCTCTGCCTTGCATTTCCTGAGTTGCAAGCCACGCCATTTCTAGAAGCGAATATCCGCTCGACAACGCAACCGCATCACTGGATTCAACTGATTGGAATCGATGCATTCAGCGCGTTTAGCGCGGAGCGCACCGCTAGTGCCGCGAAGCCAGCACTTTTCGGATTAGTAATGGCACCATTGAGCGGCTTGACGAACGCCAACACGCTCCTCCATCTCAATATCGCGAATGGCAAAAACACCTCGTTCGAAATCGACGCGCAGCGATTTAGCTTGACCTTGCACGCACCGGCCCAAGCCAAAGGACTTCTGGAAGCACTGCCGGACGACGTCATTTTTAGCGATATCGCGACCGTCCAGGATGCGTTGGGGATGTTCGGCTCACTGTCTTACATCGATCTGGAAATACCCGCAGCTCCGCACCCTAATGCACTGCTGACGAGTATTCGAGATCACCTGAACGGTCACTACGAAATGCGCGATCTGCGCCAGGAGCGAGCCGATCAACAAGGCCTCAGCAAAGCCTTCGACACCAACCTGACGGCGCTGAGCCTGCTCGCGTTATTGGTCGGCATGTTTCTGGTCTACAACACCGAGAGCTTTCTCATTGTGCAACGCAGATTTCTATTCATGCGCTTACGCGCGGTGGGCGTAACGCGCGGAGAAATATTTCGCTCGGTGCTAGGCGAGAGCGCATGCCTTGGTGCGGTGGCAAGCGCGTTCGGTGTGTGCGGCGGCGTCATCCTCGCGAACAGTTTGCTCGGCCTCATCACGCGTACGGTCGATAATTTCTACTACCCGGTACACGCGGCAGACGTAGTCATTTCTCCTGGGCTCCTGCTGGCCGTGTGGATCGGCGGCGTTTGTGCCACCGTCTTTGCGGCTATCCCAGCGGCAATGGAGGCTGCAGCGACGGCGCCGATTCTGACCCAGGCTAGGGTGTCCGCTCGCCCTGGACGGCTGCTGGCACGCAAGTCTGTGCAGAGTTTAAGTGCGCTTGCGCTAGCCTGCGTGCTTGCTTCCTTTGGCCTGCGCAATCTTTGGCTCGATTTCTTGATTCTCTCGATTGGCCTGGTGGCACCAGCTCTCCTGATGCCGGTCTATCTAAGCTGGATGAGTCGTCAACTCACTCGCTGCCTCGTGTGGCGTGAACTCTGGCCGGAGCGAATTGGGGTAGAGACTGTCCACCATCACCGAGCGCGAACCGGCGTTGCGGCCTCAGCGCTGTGTTTAGCCGCTGCGGTCAGCCTGGGTATGCTGCTGATGACGGCGAGCTTTCGCGCCGCCGTCGATGACTGGCTGCGCGAATTGCTGATGGCAGATGCTTATCTTTCTGCGCCAAAGTCTGTACCGGTACCGATCGCGGAGCAGTTTCTTGCGAGATTGAAGGCCAAACTTCAAGTGCATGATGCCCTCTCAGCGGTCAGCAGCGTGACCCGCCGCGAAGTCATGGGAGAACTATCAGTGATTCAAGTCGCCGCCTACGACTTACCGGCGAGGGCACGGGCGGGCTTCAGATTTTTGGCGGGCGACAGGACTGCGATCTGGCACCATTGGACCACCAGCGATAGCGTGATCGTGAGCGAGCCCTATGCGTTCCATCATCACGTGGGCGTTGGCGATACGGTTTCGATGCGGACTCCGCGAGGCCAGGTCACCTTTGAAATCGCGGGTGTTTATCGTGATTTTGCGAGTGAGCGCGGGACCGTTGCGATGAGTCTGGAACGCTTTCACCAATACTGGCCTGATCAAGGCGTCAGCGGGATAGGCGTCTATCTGGCGCCTCACGCGAGATTTGATGAGTTCAAAGCGTCACTTGCTCACATTGCAGCACCTGATGAGCCATTGCTCGTGCGTCGAGCGCAGGACATCCAGGCGCTGTCGCTCAGGATATTCGATCGCACCTTTGCCATTACGAAAGTGCTCGGGGCGATTGCGATGGGCGTATCGCTGGTCGGCATTATGGGCGCGCTGCTCGCCCAGCAACTCGAACGCGCGCGCGACTATGGCGTGTTGCGCGCCATTGGCGTGGCTAAGTACCAGCTGTTTCGAATCGTGCTCGCGCAAACCCTCTTGATTGGCTTCGTGGCGGCGACCGGTGCGGTGCCTATTGGCATTGGCTGCGCGCTGTTTCTTGTCCAGGTGGTGAATCTGCATGCATTCGGCTGGACCATGCCGGTCACTTTGCCGGCTAGCCTGATATTTTGGACCTGGGCAGGTGTGTTAGCAGCCTCTGCGTTGGCAGCGATTTACCCGGCCGTTCAGGTGGTACGCACGCCGCCTGCACGCGCACTACACTACGAATAAATTGATGAACCGAAGGCACTGGTTGTTATTGATTGGCGCTCCAGTAGCGCTCTGGCTGACCCGCAGTAAATTTTATTCAACCCCCTTACCGAGTCGGAGTATCACCGACTTCCTAGGGGACCAAGCATCCGCCAATCAGTACCAACGGGTCACGGGTGCTCGCCAATTTTCGTTTCCAGAGGATCACGCAGCCCATCCAGATTATCAGCACGAGTGGTGGTATTTCACCGGAAACCTGCGCGCTTCAACCGGGCGTGCATTCGGGTTTCAGCTCACCTTCTTCCGCTTCGCGTTTTCACCGACCGATCCGACTTCACGCTCGGCGTGGGCAACTCGTCAAGCACTGTTGGGACATTTTGCGCTGACGGACGTCGAGAATCAGCGCTTCCATGCTTTTCAGCGACTCGAGCGCCCGGTCCTCGGGCTTGCGGGGTTGGCGCGCCGGCCCTTCAGTATCTGGATCAAAAATTGGCGCGCGACCTTGGACGAGCGCCAAGACATGCGCTGGACACTCGAGGCCACTCAGGAGCATAAGACGCTGGCGTTGCAGGTGACCCCGACCAAAGCCTACGTGCCCCAAGGCGCAAACGGCTATTCCGTGAAAGGTCCAGAACCTGGCAACGCCTCACATTACTATTCGAGCACGCGCATGCTTGCGCAGGGATTCATCGAGCTGGATGGCACTCACTTTGAAGTCACCGGGCAAGCCTGGCTGGACCGGGAATGGGGAAGCGGTGCGCTCGCCAGCGGCGTCATCGGTTGGGACTGGTTTGGGTTGCAGCTTTTCGATGGCAGTGAGCTGACTCTCTACCTGCTGCGCAAGAAGAATGGCTCGCGGACCCCGTTCAGCGCGGGTTCCTGGGTTGCATCTGACGGCAGTATGACTCGCTTGTCGGATGCGGATTTCTCAGTACGGATTCTCCGCCATTGGCAAAGCACACAAACGCACGCGACCTATCCGGCAGGTTGGCAACTCAATATCCCTCGTTTGAAACTCTCTTTGGAAGTCGAACCCCTTTTAGCAGCACAGGAATGGACTCAACTGATTCGGTACTGGGAAGGCAACGTAAGGGTTAAAGGGACCCGCGATGGACACCCGATTGGGGGCGCCGGTTATGTTGAGCTGACCGGGTACTAACCTCACTTCGTGCCTGCTTCAGGTCACGAGTTCGTAGCATGGAACATACTCACGTCCCGCTAATCGCATGCGACCTTGGGCGACGAAAGCCTGCAACAAGCTATCCAGTTCTCGCATGATGAAGGGTTCGGCGTGTAATCGAAACGGACCATGTGCTTCTACCGCCCGAATCCCTTCTTCCTTGACATTGCCGCTGACGAGCCCGGAAAAAGCACGCCGCAAATTACACGCGAGTTCGTGCGGAGGGAGCGCTCGATTGAGTTGCAGCGCCGACATTTCTGCGTGAGATGCTCGAAACGGGTCCTGGAATGCCTGGTCAATGCGCAACAACCAATTGAAGTACGCGGCATCGTCGTTTTCGTCACGAAACCTGAGTACCGCGTCGGTCGCCTTCTTCATACGCGAAGCCGCACGTTGTGGATCACCGATCACAATTTCATAGCGCTTGGTAAAGTCCGCACCCAACACTGTACCAATAAAGCGATCGATCAGTTGAAAGTAGTCTGCGCTGGATGCGGGCCCCGTCAGAATCAACGGATAGGGAATTTCTGCATTGTCGGGATGCGCCAGTACACCTAGCAGGTACAGGAGTTCTTCTGCCGTACCGACTCCGCCAGGGAAAATGATGATTCCGTGTCCCAGGCGCGTGAATGCTTCAAGGCGTTTCTCAATGTCCGGCATGATGACCAGATCGTTCACCAGCGGATTCGGCGCTTCTGCGGCAATGATCCCCGGCTCGGTGATCCCGATATAGCGGCCGTCGGTCACGCGTTGCTTGGCATGCGCAATGGTCGCCCCCTTCATAGGGCCTTTCATCGCGCCGGGTCCACACCCGGTGCAAATATCGAGCGCGCGCAAGCCGAGCTGGTAACCGACCTCTTTGCTGTAGTCATATTCGACTCTACCGATCGAATGCCCCCCCCAACACACCACGACGCCTTTCAAATGCCCGGTGCGAAAAAGGCCAGCCTGCCTTAGCAGGCGAAAAACAGCGTCGGTAATCCCCGCCGGCGCACTCAGTTCGGACCGCTGGTGATGTTCGATTTCTCGCGCCAGATAGGAAAGATCGCGCAACACCGCAAAAAGGTGTTGTTGTATCCCCCGAATCATCACGCCATCCACGAAGGCTCGCGCCGGCGCATTACGCAGATGCAGCCTGATCCCCCGATCGACTTGGTCGAAATCGACTTCGAAGTCGGCATACGCGACGAGCAATGCGCGGGCATCGTCCGATTCCGCGCCACTCGTCATGACCGCCAAGGCGCAACGCCGGAAAAGCTCAAAAATTCTGCCCGATCGCGCCGTGCAGAGTGCGTTTACCTCTGCCTGGGAGAGGATCGACAAGGCGCTGTCCGGGACCACCAGCGCGTGCGGAACAGTCTCACTCACG
>JAYTEX010000171.1:0-18350 GCA_043734785.1 Pseudomonadota bacterium
GTGATATAGCGCGCCGGCGAATTCGATGCGGAGGGGTCGGGCCATGCTCGGAGCATACTTTCTCGTATGCTATAAAGAGAGACCTGACCCCTTGGCCTGTGGCAGCGAGGCCGAGCAGGCCCACCACCCGGAACCGAGTGCTGCGCAAGCGTTTTATGCTCAACTCAGACCTGCCTGCAGGTTAGGGCGCGGATCGATACCCATCGCCAAGCCGCCCTTGCCCTGGAACACCGGTAACCGCACGCGCGTTGATTTGACTTCAGACTGCTGAGCCATCAGGCACAACTGAACCCCCTCCTCAGATTACCTGCGTGAGAAACGTGCGCTAACGCGCTGCCAGTGCCTTAGCCTCGGCCAGCAGGCTGTCGCTCAGAACTAGGGTCGTTTCCATGCCAAGAATATACAGATTGCTGTATTTGAGCTGCAAGCCGAGGGGTGGAGAAAAGGAGACCTTCAGTCCTCGCGCTCGCGTGGCCTGAAACTCGCAACGAGTTCCGCCTGGATTTTCGCTGGCACCGGCTCATGGCGATTGAAGCGCTGGGTGAACTGACCACTGCCACTGGTCAGAGATTTCAAGCGTGCCTGGTAACCGTTCAACTCGGCGAGCGGCACTTCCGCGCAGATGAGGTTCAGCCCGGAGGCCAGCATGTCGGTGCGCAGGATACGTGCACGTTTAGTGGCGAGATCGGCCGTGATATCGCCGACGCTGGTGGCGGTGGTCGTGATCTCTACATCGACCAGCGGTTCGAGCACCAGCGGCTGCGCGTTGCGCACGGCCGCGCTGAAGGCTTTGCGACCAGCCGTGACGAAGGCGATTTCCTTTGAATCCACCGCGTGCGACTTGCCATCATAGACGGCAACTTCGATGCCTTGTAGCGCATAGCCGGCGATGACGCCATCCTGCAGCGCTTGGCGTACGCCTTTCTCGACTGCCGGCAGGAACTGGCGGGGAATCGTGCCGCCGACTGTCTCATCCAGAAATCGGAAGCCCTCGAACCCAGGCAATGGCCGTATGCGTAAGTACACCTCGCCGAACTGTCCCGCACCGCCGGTCTGCTTTTTGTGGCGGTAATGACCTTGCGCTTCCACGCTGATCGTTTCCCGATAGGGGATTTTGGGTGGGGCGGTTTGTACCTGAACATGAAAGCGCTCACGCAGGTCGTCGAGGACCACCCGTAGATGCAGCTCGCCCATACCGTAGAGCACGGTTTCATTCAACGCATGGTGATATTCGATTCTGAGACTGGAATCTTCGGCCGCAATCTTGTGTAACGCGTCCGACACGCGTTGTTCATCGCCGCGGCTTTTCGGTGTGAGCGCCACGCCGTGCATGGGCACCGGCAGAGTCGGCGCGCGCAAGTGAATCTTGTCCTCGTCATGGGAATCATGGATGACGGCATCGAACGCGAGGCTGTCCACCTTCGCGATTGCGCACAGATCGCCGGCAATTGCGGTCTCGATCTCGATGATTTCGCGACCGCGCAGCTTGTACAGGTGCCCAAGCTTGAACGGCTTGCGAGCGTCGTTGACGAACAATTGCATGTCCTTGCGCAGGGTGCCCTGATGGACGCGCAGCACACCGAGCCGGCCGACAAATGGATCAATCGCGAGCTTGACCACATGCGCCAGTACATGGCCGCTAGGACTGCCACTGGAGACGATACGATGCGCGTCATCGTCGGTACCATTGTAGAAGGGCGGCGGATTCGCCTCGGTCGGATTGGGCATGAGCTGCACGAACACCTCAAGCAGGGCTTCGATCCCGACACCAGTTTCCGCCGCGCAAAAGCAGACCGGGATCAGGTGCCCTTCGCGCAAGGCCTGCTCGAAGGGTGCGTGCAATTGGGTCGGGCTCAGGAGCTCACCTTGTTCGAGATACAGCGCCATCAGCGCGTCATCGACTTCCACGACCTGATCGATGATCTGCGTATGCGCCGCGGCGACGGACGAAAAATCGGTCGCGCCACCGCTGGGGGTGAAATAGCAATCCTCGACTCGCGTACCCTGCGCGGCGGGTAGGTTCAGCGGCAGACACTCGGCCCCGAACGCCTGCTGTACTTGCCGCAAGCAGTCCGCTGGAGCGGCGCCCGGGGTATCGATGCGGTTGATGATGATCAGGCGATCGAGGCCGCGCGCAGCGGCCCAGTCCATGAACAGTCGCGTGGTCATGTCCGGTCCGGTGGCGGCGTTCACCACGACGGCGACGGTTTCCACCGCTGGCAGCACGGCCAGCGCCCGGCCGACAAAATCCGGGGATCCCGGGGTGTCGATCAGGTTCAAATGTACGCCACCATGATCGACATCGACGAACGCCGCTTTGAGCGAATGCTGTAGGGCGCGCTCCTGTGGCAGGTAATCACAGAGGGTCGTGCCCTTGCCCACATGGCCGCGTTGCGCAATGCGCTTCGCCGCCACGCTGAGCACTTCGATTAGCGTGGTCTTGCCACTGCCACTTGCGCCCACCAGGGCAATGTTGCGAATGTCCGTAGTCGTGTAACCCGACATGGCCCCCCCTCATGCTCGCTGCTTTGAGTATAGACGACCTGCGACGGTTGACGCCGGCGCGCGGTACTGCCAGCGCCGGCTCAGATCATCGTGCGCCCGCCGTCGATAGCCCACGACTGACCATTCACGTAACTTGCCTCCTCGGAGCCGAGGAACACCGCGAGTTGTGCCACTTCGTCGGGCCGGACATAGCGCTTGAGCGGCACCGAGTTCACGAAGTTGGCGGCGGTTTGCTCGGCGGTGAGTCCGGCCACCTTGGCATGTTCGGCAATGAAACTGGTGGCCATGTCTGTATCGACGATCCACGGACAGATCGCATTCACGCGCACTTGGTGCGGCGCCACCTCGAGCGCCAAGCAACGGGTCAGGCCGATGACTGCATGCTTGGAGACGTTGTAGGCACTCTGGTTGGGCGTGCCCCATTTCCCGGCAGTGGAGGCGAGCATGACGATGCTGCCCGACTTGCGGGCGATCATTGCGGGCAGCACGCACTGGGTCGTGTGCACCACGCTGATAAAATTCACTTCGAAGAGATCGCGAAAGTCCTGTGGCGAATAGTCCAGGAAGGGTGCCGCGCGATGAATGCCAGCATTGTTGACCAATATATCGATGCCCCCGCGCGTGTCGGCCGCCGCAATCATCGCCTCTACTTTATCGCGGTCGGTGACGTCGCAGGCATAGGCGTCGACTTCGGTCTTGAATCGTTCGCGCAGATCCGCGGCCACCTCATTCAGGCGCGTGGCATCTCGCGCATTCAACAGCAAACGCGCGCCTTGCGCGGCATAGGCCTCGGCGATGGCGAGGCCTATGCCGCGGCTGGCGCCGGTGATTAAGGCAGTCTTGCCTTGCAATCGATGCGTCATTGGGAAATGCTCCTCAGGTTATTAAATGCGCATTGACGCCGCGTAAAAAGTGCCGCGTAGCGCGCGAAGGCCTTGTTCGGCAGTGCGGATGCTACTTGCCCTCGATCCGACGCCGCACCAGCGCAAGGCGATCATTGCCGAAGTACATGTCCTCGCCGTCCAGAAAGAAGGTGGGCGAGCCGAAGCCGCCGCGCGCGATTAATTCATCGGTCGTGGTGCGCAATCTGCTCTTGTATTCATCCGTCGCGATACGCGCGAAAAATTGTTCGAGATCCATGCCTGCGGCGGTGACGAGCGGCGCGAGTACTGCATCCTGCGAGATATCCTGCAGGTCACGCCAATAGGCTTGGAACACGGCACGTGCGTAAGGCACGAGACAACCTTGTTCCAAGGCATAGAACGCCCCGCGCATGGCCTTCACACTGTTGACGGGGAACACCGGTGGCGATCCAATCTCGATTCCTGCATGCCGAGCCCAGTCCTGTAGGTCTTTCTGGGCGTAAGCCGCTTTAGCCGGGACCGGATGGTCGCGATTGGCATACACACTCGGGTTGACTGTGTTGAACAAACCCCCGACCAAGATCGGCTTCCACACGATTTCGACGGGCTGGTCCTGCAGCAAGGACTGCGCTTGCTCAAAGGCGAGATAGGTCCAGGGACTTGAACAATCGAAAAAAATTTCTAAACGGTGCATGCCAATGACCTCTCACGCGGAACAGGGAAGGGCCTTCGATTGTAGCGTGACCGTGAATGCGCCGGCGAGGCTGCGAGCTCGCGATGGTGTCAAGCCCGAAGCTCGATGATCATGCGTTTATCGTAACGACCGGCGAGTTTGCTGATGCAATCGAGCAACCACATTTGCCAGCCGTACTTTGCGCGTAGGGCGCGATAGGCGATGGAGAGCGTGGTGGGGTCATCGATTAGCCGCGCCGTGGCGGCGGTCCAGTCCGACAACACCTTGCCGCGTATATTGCAGCGTGCGAGTCGGACCTGCGGGTTAGCGCGAATGCGTTTGACCTTGCCGACGTGGGCCTCGGAAAACACGTAGAGGGCCGCGTCCGCTGGCGCCATCCACACCGGGGTCAGAACCTCGCGACCGTCGCGGCGCCGGGTGGCAAGATTCACATAGCGGGCAGTGGCGAATTCGTCGGCGAGATTCACCTGGGCAGGTTCATCTGGGCAAGACGGCGGCGAATGCCCGCGGGTCTAGGGGATCAACGATCGGTATGGCACTCGTGTCCGGCATGATGCGTCAAGCGAAAGGCTTGCGGCCAAATGGGGTAGTGCGGAGCAGTGTAACCCATTAGACTCGACCGTAAATCCGCGCATGCATGGGCGAAGCGCCTGTGACATCGGTGCGTTGCCGGCCGCTTTATCGGGAGGGGATGATGCAAAAACGAAAACCCTGGACCACGACCATCACGCTATTACTCCTGGCCGGGTTGTGGGGCACACATCCAGCGGCTGGAGCGGCGGATTTTGTACCTGAGCAGGTCACGGTCCGCCCGCTGCCGCCCGCCAACCCGGCCCGGATGTATGTGTCGGATGTCGCCATCTCGCACATTATCGATGGCCGCATGCACATCGTCGATGGCGAGACCCTCAAGTACCAGGGCGTCATCGGCACTGGGTTTACCGGACTCACTACTTTATCGCAGGACCGCAGCGAGATTTACGTGGCGACCACCTATCTCGCCAAGCTCAATCGCGGCACGCGGACCGATCAAATCGACATCTACGACAGCCAGACCTTGGTGCTCAAGGCCGAGATCGCCATTCCACCCAAACACGCGCAGGCGCTGCCCTACAAAGGCGTTATCGCGGTGACCCCCGATGGCCGTTTCATCCTGGTGCAGAACGCCACGCCCGCGAGCTCCATCGCGGTGGTTGATCGCAAAGCCGGCAAGTACGTCACCGAGGTGCCGACCCCGGGTTGCTGGGGTATCCTGATGGCGCAAAGCGTCTCAAACCGCTTCACGACGGTGTGCGGCGACGGCTCCTTGCTCACCATCACCTTGGATGCCGCAGGCAACTCGCAGGATGAGCAACGGAGCGATCGCCTGTTCGATCCTGACAAAAACCCGGTCTATACCCAGACCGAGAACGCCGGGGATGAGTATCTGTTCCTGAGTTTTCACGGCGATATCCTGAGCGCCAACCTGGGCGGCAGTAAGGCCAGGATCGGTGCCGTGTGGTCGGTGCTCGACGACGCAGCGCGTAAGGAGAATTGGCGCCCGGGTGGATATCAACCCTTCGCCTATCATGCCGGCACGAATCGCCTGTATGTGGCGATGCATCCTAATGGCGCCGAAGGTAGCCACAAGAACCCGGCCGCCGAGATCTGGGCGTTCGATACCAACACGCACGCGCGGGTCGCACGGGTCGAGGGCAATAATGCTGTCGCTCTTGCCGTGAGCCACGAGGCGACCCCCCGTTTATTCGGCATCGACCCACTATCGGCCGGCCTGCTGCGCTACGAGACGGCCCCCGCACTCAAATTCGCACAGCGCGTAGACGGTTTCGGTGAAGCTCCCATTTTGATTGAGATGCACTGAACCTAGCCGATGCCCATGGCACTTGACCCCGTGCTGATCCATATCGCGAGCGCTGTGCTCGGCGCCATTTTCCTGGCTGGCGCGCTCGATAAATTCAAAGACCGTCACCTGTTTATCGGCGTGGTGCAGGCGTATGGCCTGCTCCCTGTGCCCCTGGTGGTGGTGTTCGCGTTTCTGGTCGCCAGCGCAGAACTCGGCATCGGTCTTGCGCTGTGGGTGCCGGCGAGTTGGCCTGCGGCGCAGGTGGCCGGCATCGCGCTCTTGGCGGTGGTCACGGCAGCGGTGGTGATCAATCTGCTCCGGGGGCGAACTGAGCTTAGCTGTGGCTGCGGTGGCGCAAGTGCGGATCAGCAACTGTCGTGGAGCCTCGTCGCGCGTAACGCCGCGCTAGCGTCGCTGCTGCTGAGCGCGACGGCAATGCCAGTGGCGCGCGAACTCTCGGTGTTGGATTACGGCACTATCGCGCTCGGCACCTGCGTTGGTTTCGGACTCTACGCGGCACTCAACCAATTATTGGCGAACGCCCCGCGTCTCGCGAGCCTCGGGGTTTCGGGATGATCGACGCCTTAATGGTCGCGGTTGTTGTGTTGTCGATCCTGGTGCTGGGACTGGTCGCAGCGGTCTTTGCCCTCGCACGCCAGGTCGGCATTATCTATGAGCGGATTGCGCCGATGGGTGCCCTGACCATGGACGCCGGCCCCAAAGTCGGGGAGGCGGCGCCGCTCTTCGATCTCATAGACTTGAGTGGCGAGCGGATCGAGATCGGTCGATCGGCGACGGTCAGCACCTTGCTGTTTTTTCTGTCGCCCACTTGCCCGGTGTGCAAGAAACTCCTGCCGATTTTGAAGTCCACCGCCAAGAGCGAACAAAGCTGGTTGCGGATCGTGTTCGCGAGTGACGGTGAGCGCACGGCGCAGGAGAAGTTTCGGGCTGCGACAAAGCTCGAGCGGTTCCCCTACCTGCTATCGAGCGAGCTTGGCATGACATTCAAGGTGAGTCGGCTGCCCTATGCGATTCTGATCGACGAGCAAGGGCGCGTGCGGAGCAAGGGTCTCGTGAATTCACGCGAGCAAATTGAGAGCCTGTTCAACGCCAAGGAACTCGGCGTGGCGACGGTGCAGGAATACTTGGGCGCGGCCCATAATTGACGCGGTACTCTCGTTAGGAGACTTGCGATGCAATGGTTGGACGATTTTTTTGAACGTAAGACGCGCGAAGTTGCGCAACTCACGTCGCGACGCAATGCGCTGCTGAAATTTGGCAAGGTGCTGATCGGGGCCGGCATGCTGTTTCCAATTCTGCCGTTCGATCGCCAACCACAGGCGGCGCCGAGCGGCCATGGCGGGCAGCCTGCGGGCGGACAAGGCGGTGGCCATGGGGGTGGCCCTAGCGATGGATTGAGCGATCCCAACGACGACACCACCTGCGAATACTGGCGCTATTGCGCGTTGGATGGCTTTCTGTGCACCTGCTGTGGCGGCTCGATATCGGAATGTCCGGCGGGTACTGAAGTCTCCAAAGTCACCTGGATCGGGACCTGCCAGAACCCGAACGACAACAAAGCCTACCTCATCAGTTACAACGACTGCTGCGGGGTCACTGCGTGCGCGCGCTGCATGTGCAATTACAACATCGGCGAGCGCCCCGCTTATCGCATGGGAGTCCACAACGATGTGAACTGGTGCATGGGTAACAAAGCTAACGCCTACCATTGCACGGTGGCAGTGGCGCTCGGGGTCGCGGAGGCGCGACCGTCCTGAGGACAGGGAGAACGCGAGGTGGGGTCAAAGTTGAGCGCGACGATGGTGGCTGGGGGTCGCCGGCGCACAGTGGGTGCACTCGCCGCGATATTCCTCGTCACCGGAAATGTCGCGGCGACGGATTTCGGGCGCCAAACCTATCTGCTGCATTGTGCGGGTTGTCATTTGCCGGACGGCACTGGCAGCGCGCCCAATGAGGTCCCGACCTTACACCGTATTCCCGGCGAGTTCGTCAAGGTGCCGCGCGGGCGCGAGTTCCTGGCGCAGGTCCCTGGGATTGTCTATTCGCCGTTATCCGACGCCGAAGTGGCTGAGATCCTCAATTGGATACTCGCGCAGTACAGCCACGAGGTGCTGCCGAAGGATTTCGCGCCGTACACCGCAGTCGAGGTCGCTAAATATCGCGCGGTCCGGCCAGCCAGCATCATGAAAGTGCGCGCGCAGGTGCTTGTTGATCTGGCGGCCAAGGGCATCGTGATCGATTACGCGGCGCATTGACTTATTCGTACCCAAGGCCAGATTGCCTACACCAGTTACTTCGGTGGTGAACTCCCCAACATCACTCGCGATCGTGATTTTCTGGGCGCCAGTGTGTCGGTCGCGTTTTAGAGGGTTCTTGGCCAACTCGGCGGTAGGGTAGAAGGGGTAGACCAAGCCGCCATGCTGAGCCAACTTGTGCGTTGGTTGGAAGCGCGTCTTTTCGCACAGCGCGGCCTGCTGCTGTGCACCGGGGCCGGGATCCAAACCTTGGCTGACTGATCGGCGTCCGGCGCCGTTTTAGTGCATGGAGGGCGAAATCCGCACTCGCTTAGCGCGGAAATGATGCAACGCCCGTTCGTGCGTACGCCGGATCGGCAATTTTCTCCGCTCTAATCGAAAACACGCCCGCTCTGGCACGCTTCTCGCTTGATGTAAACACAAAGGAGAACCCGCGAAGTCGTTTGTGCGATTCGAGGTTCACAGTACCTGGGACGCTAGGGTTCCGGCGCATAACGCGCGACTGGTCCGAGAGCATTCGGCCTCATCAGTTGAGGTTACACGGCGGGACAAAAGCCCGGGAGATCGAACGAAGGGCCCGAAACACCGGCACGCGCTTAGGCCTTCTCCAGGATTTTGAATCGTTACCTCAACTGCAGGGAGACTTGTGATGCGTCATCACTTCAAGTTCAGCGTCGTCAATTTCGCCGCGCTACTGGGTGTTTGCGCGGTACTCCTCGGGTATACGGCGCAGAGCAGCGCGGCAGACGAGAAGCAGAAGTTCCGCATCGCATGGACCATCTATGTAGGCTGGATGCCGTGGGACTATGCCGATGAGTCCGGCATCATGAAAAAGTGGGCGGACAAATACGGCATCGAAGTGGAGCTTGTCCAGATCAATGATTACGTAGAGTCCATCAATCAGTACACGGCGGGGGCTTTCGATGGCTGCGTGATGACCAACATGGATGCATTGACGATCCCCGCCGCGGGCGGGGTGGATTCGACCGCGCTGATCGTCGGTGATTTCTCGAACGGCAATGACGGCATCATCCTCAAAGGCACCCCCGATCTTGCGGCAATCAAAGGGCAGAAGGTCAATCTGGTGGAACTGTCGGTGTCCCATTATTTGCTCGCCCGCGGACTCGCGAGCATCGGTGCCAGCGAGCGGGATCTGACGGTGGTCAACACCTCCGATGCTGATCTGGTGGCGGCTGCCGCTGCTGCGGATACCACGGCAATCGTGACGTGGAATCCGCAGTTGTCCGAGATCCTCAAGATGCCGGAGATGCACAAGGTCTTCGATTCGAGTCAGATCCCCGGCGAGATCATCGATCTGCTGGTGGTGAACTCAGAAACACTCAAGGCTAATCCCAAGCTGGGCCAGGCCTTGGTCGGTGCTTGGTATGAAGTGATGGCACTGATCGCGAAAGACAACGCGGCGGGTACTGCCGCGCGCACCGTGATGGCAACGGCCTCGGGCACCGATCTCGCGGGTTTCGAGGCGCAATTAAGCACCACCAAAATGTTCTACACGCCGAAAGACGCAGTCGAATTCACAAAATCCCAGGCGCTACCCGAGACCATGCGTAAGGTCGCGGAATTCTCCTTTGCCCACGGCCTGCTTGGCGAAGGCGCGCGGAGTGCGGATTTCATTGGCGTCGAAACAGCCGCAGGCGTGATCGGCGACAAGGCCAATATCAAGTTGCGCTTCGATCCGAGTTACATGCAGGCTGCGCACGACCAACACGAAGCTAGCCTCTAAGAGATTCCCGCAACCCGATGCGAAGCCTGATCAACCTGCGGCCCGGCAAGGGCCTGCTCGTGGCCCTCGGTGTGCTGCCGTTCGTCGCGTTGTTTGCGGCCTACCTAGTCGCGTCGAACGCCCGGCTGGCCGCCAACCCACACGATAAACTGCTGCCTGCCATGACCAACATCGGGGCCGCAGTGGCGCGCTTTGCGCTCGAACCCAGTGCCCGCACGGGGGAGGTGCTGCTGTGGGTCGATACTGGGGCGAGTCTGCGTCGTCTCGGGATCGGTGTGGCGCTGAGTGCGTTACTGGGGCTCGTGTGTGGCGTTCTGATGGGCGCACTGCCGTTGGTGGGGGCAGGGATGTCCCCTTTCATGGCCTGCCTGTCACTGATCCCGCCGCTCGCGGTGCTGCCGATTCTTTTTATTGTGTTCGGCTTGGGTGAACTCTCCAAGGTCATGCTGATTGTGATCGGCATCACGCCGGTCATTGCGCGGGATATCGCGCAAAGAGTGCGCGAGATTCCACGGGAGCTCATCGTGAAAGCTCAAACCCTCGGCGCGAGCACCTGGCAAGTGATTCTGCGGGTGGTACTGCCGCTCGCGTTGCCGCGCCTACTGAGTGCGGTCCGCCTGGCACTCGGTGCGGCCTGGTTGTTTCTGATCGCGGCCGAGGCGATTGCGGCCGAGAGCGGGCTCGGTTACCGCATCTTTCTCGTGCGACGTTATCTCGCGATGGACGTCATCCTGCCCTATGTGGTGTGGATCACCTTGCTCGCAGCCGCCACCGATGTGCTGCTCGCGCAGGCCTCGCGCCGTTTCTTTCGGTGGTCGACTTTGGGGCAGTTGGGATAGTCACGCATGGCGTTTATTGAACTCCACAATGTATGGCAGCAGTACGGCGACAGCGTCGTGCTTGAGCGTTTGAATCTCACGCTGGAAGCGGGTGAATTCTGTGTGATCGTTGGCGCCTCGGGTTGCGGCAAGAGCACTTTTCTGCGGCTGCTCCTCGGCGAAGAGCAGCCCACGCGCGGCACGCTCACGCTGCGCGGAGCGCGCATGCGTGATGAGCCAGATGCCACACGCGGGGTGGTGTTCCAACGCTATTCAGTGTTTCCTCATCTCACCGTGTGGGACAACGTGTTGCTAGCCTTGGAACTCAAGCAAGCGCGCTGGACGGCCCGACTGTACGGGCACGCGCGCCACGCCGCACGGGTCAAGGCGTTGGAAATGCTCGATGCCGTCGGTCTCGCGGCGGCTCGCGCCCGTTATCCCGGCGAGTTATCCGGCGGGATGCAGCAGCGTCTGGCGTTGGCCCAAGCCCTGATCGCACGCCCGCAACTGCTGCTGCTCGATGAGCCGTTCGGTGCCCTCGACCCAGGCATCAGAACCGAAATGCATCATCTGATCCGCGCGCTATGGCAACAGTACGAATTGACCATCGTGATGGTAACCCACGATCTGAAGGAAGGCTTCGCGCTGGGCACCCGGCTTATCGTGTTCGATAAGGTTCGCCACGACCCGCACGCCCCTAACGCCTACGGCGCACGGGTGACTTATGATTTGCCATTGCAGCGGCGCCGGCACGCGCAGCTGGATTCGCCGTTGCTCGGCGGGATGCTTGCCGTGACCGCGGAGACCTTGCATGACTGATCAAAACCAGCCCGTTCTCGAGGAAGTCATTCCGGGCGCGCGCGCCTGGTCGATGATCCTGCGACGAGGCTACACGCTGTACTTGACCGATCTCGAAGGTGGCGCCAATTGCAGCGCGCTGTTCTTCAATGCGAATGATCGACTCGAACGCTACAACATGGCGGATACCCTCAAGGCCCAATACACCGCCTATCTCACGCGCGGCCACGTGTGTTACTCGGACATGGGACGGATCCTGGTCGCGATCACTGAGGATACAGTGGGCTGGCACGATACTTTTTGTGGGGTGAGCGCTCGCGCTGAAGTGGATGCGCGCTATGGTGAAGCGCCGTATCAGACCCACCGGAACGGGTTTCTGCGCGATGGCCGCGAACTGTTTCTAATCGAGCTCGGCAAATGGGGGTTGGGTAAGCGCGATCTGGTCGCTAATGTGAACTTTTTCAGCAAGGTGACGGTGGATGAAACGGGCACGCTGGCCTTCTGCGCGAATCATTCGCCGGCCGGTGGAACAGTCGCGTTGCATGCCGAGATGGATACCCTGGTCGTGCTCAATAGCAGTCCCCATCGACTCGATCCTGCCACCCCCTGGCAACCCAAACCGATCGGCTGTGCCATCTCGTTTACGGGCGATACCCCGCTCGGGCACGCCTGCCGCGTGTCGCGCCCGGAGAATACGCGCGGGTATGCGCTGACGGCGCGTTACCACTGCCAGTCGAGGTGATCCATGGACGAGGGCAAAATCCTGAACTGCGATGAACACGATCCTGCCGACGCCGTGCACGATGAGATCGTGCCGGCCGGCCGGCCGTGGACCCACGTGCTTCAACGTGGGCAGACCTTGCGTATTTTCGATATCGAAGGCAATCAGGCGGTCGACACCTTACTCTTCAACGCCCTCGATCCGCGTGAGCGCTATAGCGCCACAGACACCATTGTCGCCCAAGGCAACCTCTATCTGACCGTGGGCAGTCGCTTGATCTCCAGTGAAGGGAATCCGTTGATGACGATCGTGGCGGATCACTGTGGCCGTCACGATACCCTCGGCGGTGCCTGTGCCGCAGAAAGCAATCAGGTGCGCTATGCGCTCAATACCTGGCCCATGCACAGTTGCCGCGACAGCTTTTTACTGGCCTGCGCCGAATCGTCATGGGGACTCGACAAGCGAGATCTCGTATCGAACATCAATTTCTTCATGAACGTGCCGGTGACCCAGAGCGGACGCTTGAGTTTCGAAGATGGAATTTCTGCGCCCGGGAAGTATGTTGACCTCCGCGCGGAAATGGCGGTAATCGTGCTGGTTTCTAACTGCCCGCAGCTTAATAATCCATGCAATGCCTACAACCCCACCCCGGTACGGATGTTGGTGTGGGATTGATTTTTGATCCGATAACATCACTCACATGTTCAAGAAAGTATTGATCGCCAACCGCGGCGCCATCGCCTGCCGCATCATTCGAACGCTGCGTGAGCTCGAGATTGAATCGATCGCGGTGTACACCGAAGTGGATCGCGCCTCGAGGCATGTGGGGGAAGCGGATCACGCGATATGGATCGGCGAAGGACCTGCGCTCGAATCTTATCTGGACGGCAACCGCATCATCGACGCTGCGCGAGCCGCAAACGCAAACGCGATCCACCCGGGCTATGGGTTTCTATCCGAGAACGCGGCGTTTGCAGCGCGCTGTGAAGAGGCGGGTCTGGCCTTCATCGGACCGACCCCCACGCAGCTGCAACAGTTCGGCTTGAAACATACGGCACGCGCACTGGCGCGCGCGGCTGGTGTGCCGCTACTGCCCGGCACCGATCTGCTGCCCGATGTCGCTACCGCCTGCGCGGCAGCGGCCACGATTGGCTATCCAGTCATGCTCAAGAGTACGGCTGGCGGCGGGGGCATTGGCATGCGGCTGTGCGGCGATGAAGCCGAACTCGCTAACGCGTTCGCGACTGTTCAGCGTCTGTCGCAAAAGAACTTTGCCGATGGCGGACTTTATCTGGAACGTTATGTCGCGCAGGCCCGCCACGTTGAGGTTCAGATCTTCGGGGATGGTCGGGGCGAGGTCATCAGTCTCGGTGAGCGGGATTGCTCGCTGCAGCGGCGCAATCAGAAAGTGGTGGAGGAAACGCCGGCGCCGGATCTTGGCGATGTCACGCGGGCCGCGCTCGCGGCGCATGCAGTGACCTTAGGCAAAGCGGTGCGCTATCGCTCAGCGGGGACCGTGGAATTCGTGGTCGACACGGCGCGCGGCGAGTTCTATTTTCTGGAAGTGAACACGCGCCTGCAGGTGGAGCATGGTGTCACGGAGGCCGTGACGGGGATCGATCTCGTGGCGTGGATGGTGCAGCTTGCGGCGGACGCTTTGCCGCCCTTGTCGAGCCTGCAACCAAGCCCTACTGGACATGCGATCCAGGCGCGTCTGTATGCCGAGGATGCGGCGAAGGATTTTCAGCCGTCTGCGGGTGAGTTGAGCCACGTACAGTGGCCGTGTGATGCGCGCATCGATACCTGGATAGAAGCGGGCGTTACCGTCTCCAGTCATTACGATCCGCTGCTCGCCAAGGTGATTGCACACGGCCCAGATCGCGCCACTGCGCTGGCGCGGCTGCAAACGGCGCTCGCCGCCACGCGCATTGAGGGAATCGAAACCAATCTCGAATATTTGCGCGCGGCGCTGTCGCTGCCGGCATTTGTGGCCGGCCGCCACACCACCGGGACCTTGCGCGATTTCGCCTATCAACCGCACACCCTCGAGGTGCTGGCGCCGGGCACGGAAACCACCGTCCAGGATTATCCTGGACGCGTGGGGTACTGGTCGATCGGTATTCCGCCTTCCGGCCCGATGGACGATTATTCGTTTCGGCTCGGCAATCGTCTGCTCGGCAATCCGCCGGATGCCGCAGGCCTTGAAATCAACCTCAACGGGCCGCGCTTGCGCTTCAATCGCGCGGCGATCATCTGCTTGACCGGGGCGCCGATGACGGCGAGCGTTGACGGATCAGACATCCGCTGGTGGACGCCAGTCGCAATCCCTGCGGGCAGCCTGCTGGCGATCGGCGCGTTGCAGTCTGGCGGCGCGCGCGCGTATTTCACGATACGGGGCGGTCTCGACGTGCCACCCTATCTTGGCAGTGCCGCGACATTCACCTTAGGGCGTTTTGGCGGCCATGGTGGACGGACCTTGCGCCTCGGAGATGTGCTGCGCATCCACCATCGCACAGACGCGATGCTGACCGAGGTGGATAAGTCGTACGCGACGCCGCTCGACACTCGATGCGAACTGCGGGTGATCTATGGCCCACATGGGGCACCAGATTTTTTCACGCCGGACGACATCTCGGTATTTTTTAAAACCCACTGGGAAGTGCACTACCACTCCAGTCGCACTGGCGTGCGTTTGCTCGGACCGAAACCCACCTGGGCGCGTGCGGATGGCGGTGAGGCCGGGCTGCATCCGTCCAATCTGCACGACAATGCCTACGCGATCGGGGCGGTCGATTTTACCGGCGATATGCCGGTCATCCTCGGTCCCGATGGTCCCAGCCTGGGGGGCTTCGTGTGTCCGGTCACGGTGATTGCGGCTGACCGGTGGAAAATCGGCCAGCTGCGACCGGGCGATAAAATCCGCTTCGTGCCCGTTGATCAGATCACGGCCAATCGGCTGGAACGTGCGCAGGCGCAGGCGATCGCCACCCTCACGCCCTCTACGGAACCCTGGACGCCTAGCGCGCTCTGCTCGCCGGTGCTCCGCGCACGCACGACGCCAGCGCATCCAGTGGGCGTGGTGTATCGTCCGGCCGGGGATCAGTATCTGCTCATCGAGTACGGTCCACAGGTGCTCGACATCAACCTGCGCTTTCGGGTGCATGCCTTGATGTCGTGGCTCACCGAGCACACCGTGCCGGGCATCTTGGAACTCACGCCCGGGATCCGCTCGTTACAGGTGCATTATGATCCGCAGCGCCTGCCGCTTAAAAATTTGCTGGTTGCACTGGAAGCGCTCGAACAGCGTTTGGATGAAGCACCCGCCACGCGCGTCGCGAGCCGCATCGTCCATCTGCCGCTGGCATGGGACGATCCGAGCACGCATCTTGCCATTCAGAAATACACCCAGTCAGTGCGCGCAGATGCGCCCTGGTGCCCCAGCAATATCGAGTTCATCCGCCGCATCAATGGCCTCAAGACGATCGATGAGGTGCGCGACATCGTCTATGGTGCAACCTATCTTGTGCTGGGCTTGGGCGATGTGTATCTCGGCGCGCCGGTCGCAACCCCACTCGATCCCAGACATCGGCTGGTCACCACCAAGTACAATCCGGCCCGCACCTGGACCCCAGAAAACGCCGTTGGAATCGGGGGTTCGTACCTGTGCATCTATGGCATGGAGGGGCCAGGCGGGTATCAGTTCGTCGGCCGGACCTTGCAGATGTGGAACCGCCATCGGGCGACCGCAGCGTTCACGCAACCCTGGTTGCTGCGCTTCTTCGATCAAATCCGCTTCTTCCCGGTCAGCGCGGAGGAACTCACGCGGATCCGGCGCGATTTTCCGTTGGGTCGTTACCCGTTGCGCATCGAGCACAGCGAATTCGATTTGACGGCCTATAGCGCTTTCCTCGCGCGCGAAGCGGCCACTATTTCAGCCTTTAAGGCGCGCCAGCAGGCGGCGTTTGCAGAGGAACGCGCGCGCTGGCAGGCGGCAGGCGCCGAGCAGGTATCGGCGGCGTTTGATGGCGTACCCGAGCAATCGAGCGAAACCTTGGTGCTGGCCGCGCACGAGCACGCGGTGGCGAGTCATCTCCATGGCAATGTGTGGCAGATCACCGTCGAACCGGGGCAGTCGATCAAGGTTGGCGACACGCTCGCGATTATCGAGGCGATGAAGATGGAGATTGCCGTGGTGGCCGAACACAGCGGTCGCGTGGTGCGGGTGTGCAGTGGGCCGGGTACGCAGGTGGTGCCAGGACAGCCGTTGATGGTCGTGGCAACCGAAGAAGAGCGGCCCTGAGATGAATCTTTCCTTGCCGGCCCTACGCGACGCCTACCTGACTGGACGCCTGACACCGCGAGACGTGATCGCTGAAATCCACACCCGCGCAGTCAAGTGTACCGATGACAACATCTGGATATATCGCCTGTGCGAGGCCGAACTCAGCCCCTATCTGGCTCATCTCGCGGGCGTTGCACCTGCCACCTTGCCGTTGTACGGCGTGCCGTTCGCGATCAAGGACAACATCGATCTGGCCGGCATCCCGACCACGGCGGCGTGCCCGGAATTTGCGTACACCCCAGCGCGCTCGGCGTACGTCGTCGAACGCCTGATCGCGGCCGGCGCGATTCCGATCGGTAAAACCAATCTCGATCAGTTCGCGACCGGCCTAGTCGGCACGCGCTCACCGTATGGCGCCACACGCAACGCGTTCAATCCGGCGTACATCGCGGGTGGTTCGAGCGCGGGGTCGGCCGTGGCCTGCGCCAAAGGCCTGGTCAGCTTCGCGTTGGGGACAGACACGGCCGGCTCTGGACGGGTGCCGGCCGCCTTCAACAATCTCATCGGGGTGAAACCGACGCGTGGCCTGCTGAGCCTGACCGGCGTGGTGCCCGCGTGTCGCTCGCTCGACTGCGTGTCCTTCTTTGCGTCCTCGGTGCAAGATGCGGCGACTCTGTTCGAATTGCTCGCACACTATGACGACGCTGATCCCTACGCGCGCCGGCAACCGTTAAGTCCAGTGCGCGACGGATCCTTTCGCTTCGCGGTGCCACGCCAGCTTGAATTCTTTGGCGATACGGTGGCGGCGCAATTGTTTGCATCCGCAATCACACGGCTCCACGCAGTGGGCGGCGAGCCCATCGAGATAGACTTCGAACCGTTTCTGGAGGCGGCGCGCCTGCTCTACGAGGGCCCCTGGGTGGCGGAGCGCTATGTCGCGATCCAGGCCTTCTTCGACACCAAACCAGAGGCGCTGCATCCGGTCACTCGCGCGATCATCGGTGGCGGCGTGCAGGGCACGGCAGCCGCGCTATTCACGGCGCTGCAACGCCTGCAGGCGCTCAAGCGACAGACGGATCGCGTGTTCGAGACTTGCGCTTGTGTCCTCACCCCTACTGCAGGCCGCGCCTATTCACTCGCCGAGATTGCGGAGGAGCCGATCAAGCTCAATTCGAATCTCGGGCATTACACCAATTTCATGAACCTGCTCGACTACGCCGCAGTGGCAGTGCCGATGGGCTTTGACGCAGCGGGGGTACCGTTGGGCGCAAGCTTGTTCGGCCCAGCGTTCGCGGATACGCGCCTACTGCACTATGCAGCGCGCTACTGTGGAGAAGTACTCCCAATCCCAATCTCAACGGAGGCGCCCACGCTGAGGCTCGTCGTATGCGGCGCCCACATGAGTGGTCTGCCGCTCAATGTGCAATTGACCTCGCGCGGTGGGCACCTGGTGCGCACGACCAAAACCGCGCCGCATTATCGCCTGTACGCCTTGCCTGGCGGTTCGCCACCGCGGCCAGGCCTCGTGTGCAATCCGCATGAAGGCGCGGCCATTGACGTTGAAGAATGGGCGTTGCCGCGCACGCAGATGGGAGATTTTATGGCGGGCATTCCTGCGCCGCTCGCGATAGGTCGGATCGAACTCGCCGATGGCACTCGGCCGCAAGGCTTCCTGTGCGAAGCCTACGCGGTGGACGGCGCGCAGGAAATTACGCACTGGGGCGGTTGGCGGCGGTACCTGGCACGCGCTCCCTAGATCCATCCCCAACGCAGACGCGTCTCAGGCGCGATCGAGAACGTTACCGC
>JAYTEX010000172.1:0-7262 GCA_043734785.1 Pseudomonadota bacterium
CCCACCAACGACACTGCCACTCGTTGTCGCGCGCCCAGTTCGGCCATCCATTCGCGCAACGCGGAAATAGTGATTTCGCGGCCTATGACAACGGCAATCGGCAAAGCCAGCCAGATCTCGGGGTTCCGCTGTAGTAGCAGAATCAACACCACCGCCACGAGCAACTTGTCCGCCACCGGGTCGAGAAACGCCCCCAGTTTCGAACTCTGTTGTAGCCGGCGCGCGAGATAACCGTCCAGCCAATCCGTCATCGCGGCGACTGCGAACACCACCGCCGCTGCGTAGTTGGTCCAGCGCCCAGGCATGTAGAACAGGCCGATATAACAGGGGATCAGCCCGATACGGAATAACGAAAGCGTGTTTGGGATATTCATGTATTGCCGTGTAACACGGCATAAATAGCCTGCGCAAGTTGGGCGCTGATCCCGGGCACTCGTTGGAGATCATCGACGCTCGCCCGCCCCACGCCTTGCAAACCGCCAAAGTGTTGCAGCACTGCCCGCCTTCGCTTGGCGCCGATACCCGGAATTTCTTCCAGCGAAGAGCGGTTTCGCGCCTTCCCGCGGGCTTTGCGATGGGCGGTGATGGCAAACCGGTGCGCCTCATCGCGGATCTGCTGGATCAGCAGTAAGGCGACGGAATCCCGCGGCAACACGCGCTCCGTGTGGCCATCGTGCATGATCAGGGTTTCTAGACCAGGTTTGCGGGTGGCCCCCTTAGCGACACCCAACACCTGGATTTCATCAATCTGCAGTTCACGCAAGACTTCCAGCGCCTGGGCGACCTGCCCTGTGCCGCCGTCGATCAGTAGCACATCGGGCATCACTGCATCTTCGCGCTGCAAGCGTCCGTAACGTCGCTCCAGCGCCTGACGCATGGCGGCGTAATCATCACCGGGACTCACCCCTTCGATATTAAATTTTCGGTATTCGGATTTACGCGCACCCTCTGGCCCGAAGACCACACAGGATGCCACCGGTGCCTCGCCGCGGGTGTGGCTCACGTCAAAGCACTCGATCCGAGATGGCACTTCGGGCAGCTCGAGAAAGTCCCGCAAGGCCTCCATTCTTCGTTGGTGACCGCTGTCCGAGGCAGCGCGCTCACGCACCGCCAGCTCCGTATTGCGAATCGCCATGTCGAGCCATTTGGCGCGTTCGCCACGGACATTGGTGCGGATACGCACTGCACCGGCCCGACGCTCACCCAGCGCCTGGACCAGCCAGTCGCTTTCTTCCGCATCCAAATCTTCGCTTAGGAGAATATCGGGTGGCAGTTCGCGCTCGGTGATGCCAGCGAGATAAAACTGCGCCAGAAACGCGCCGATTATCTCGCTAATGGAGGCGTCTGCAGTGTGGCTCGGAAAAAAGGTCTTGTTGCCGAGGTTGCGGCCACCCCGGATGAAGAAAATTTGTACACAGCCCACCCCTTCATACACACGGCAGGCGACAACGTCAAAATCACCGCCGTCGGCGGTGATGTGCTGTTCGGCCTGCACCCGCTGCAGTTTGGTAATCTGATCGCGCAAGCGCGCGGCCTGCTCGAATTCGAGACGGGACGCGGCGTCTTCCATCGACTTGACGAGCGAGAAAATCACATCGTGGCTGCGCCCCGCCAGAAACAGCAAAGCATTCTCGATATCAAGGTGATAGCTCTCGGCGGATATCAGCCCGACGCAAGGGCCTGTGCAGCGCTTTATCTGGTATTGCAAGCACGGCCGGCTGCGATTGCGAAAGTAGCTGTCTTCGCATTGCCTGACCATGAATAGCTTCTGCAACAAGTTGATGGTCGAACGCACGGCACCCGCGTTCGGATACGGGCCAAAATAGCGCCCATTGTCGCCTCGGGCACCGCGATGGAATGCCAGGCGCGGAAATTTATCGGCAGTGTTGACATAGATGTATGGGTAACTTTTGTCGTCGCGCAATACGATGTTATAGCGCGGGCGCAGCTCCTTGATCAGATTGCTTTCAAGAATTAGCGCTTCAGTCTCGTTGCGCGTGACCAGCACTTCGATATCTCGAATCTGCTCGACCATCGCGCGTACTTTGGCGCACTGCCCAAGGTTACGATTGAAATAGCTCGACACCCGCTTGCGCAGGTCCCGGGCTTTGCCGACATAGATGACCGCTCGCTTCGCATCCAACATCCGATACACGCCGGGCGCGTTCGGGAGTCGCCGACAACGTCCGCGGGAATCAAACGCTTCCAGGCTCAGCGACATCGGCTCAGCGGCACGTGACGAGGATCATCGCAAGGACGCAAAGCGCACGCACTCGCGACGCTACGCGCTTTTCGATGGCTTGGCGATATCCGTATCGATCAGATCAGCCAACCCCTGGCTCCGCGCGATCAGGGACAGCTTGACATCATTCGACGCTCCCAGCTTATCCATCAGGCGGCGGCGATGGTAGGCGATTGTTTTGATACTGAGGGACATTCGATCGGCTATTTCGTCAGCATTCAGACCGAGACTGATACGTTGCAGAACTTCGATCTCGCGGCGCGTAAGATTCTGAATGTTGCCAGTCTCCGAGCGACGTAAGATCGTGCTAATCGCGACGTGCTGGGCAACATCTCTGCTGATGTAGGAACGCCCGCGGGATACTTCCCGGATCGCAAGCACTAATTCCTCAGTATCTGCGTCCTTGCTTACATACCCGGCGCCGCCCAATTCAAGGAAGCGCCGCGGGTAAGGGCCATCTACATACATAGACAGTCCAATAATCTTGAACTCTGGATGACTGGCCAGCACTCGCCGAGTGGTTTCCAAACCGCCGAACCCGGGCATGTTCAGGTCCAACAGAATGACGTCGAACTCAACGTCCTCTATTCGTTCTCGCAGCTGCTCGCCACTCTCTGCCTCCGCCACCACATGGAAATCCGCAATTGACTCCAGTTTGGCGGAAATACATCTGCGAACCAGTCGCTGGTCGTCGACGACGATAATCCTAATTATCACGGCATCTATGTTCCATAGTCGTCCTGTCGCTAATTCTAGTGCGTAATCGCAAGAGCAGCATGTTTGGCTACGCGCACAGCGTCAGGCGATTAATCGCTTTTTTTCGCCGCACGTAAAAGTGCCCAGATTTGCAGGAAAGTACCCGTGAATGCCGACCGCTCTGTGCCAATCCAGCTTTCCAGTGCGGAGGTTCTACACCAGCGGCCAGCCATGATTTCGGCCGGGTTGGGGCTAAGAGCTTGCGCCACAGTGATCATGAAGACCTCGACAAATTCGCAACCCGTGGCCACTGTCGCCGCCAATTTGAACAAGCGCGTGAGCGGTAGGGTCGAGGGGATCCCCAACTCCTCCTCCAGTTCTCGGCTAGCGGCAAGCGCATAGTCCTCCCCTGCCGCAAGGTGACCGGCGGCCGAAGTATCCCATAAGCCCGGTGCACACTCCTTCCACAAGGCTCGGCGCTGCAGAAATAGTTCGCCAGCTGGGTTGTAAACCAGGATATGCGCGGCGCGATGCCGGAGCCGCGCGCGATGGATCGCGCCCCGTGTCGCCTGCGAAATCACTTGATCGTCATCATCGACGACGTCCAGCAGTTCTTCTTGGTCTGAACTTGGATAGCGCATCCTTAGTCTCGCCTCCACTATCGGGTTCTCACGCCACGCCCTCACCGCAGAATGTCGTCAGGTTCCGGCGTATTTAATCGACCAGCTTGCGGCCATATAGCGCGCGCTCGATCAACAGCGTATCCAAATACTCGATATTCTCCGTAATTCTACCGTCGCGAACGGTGAACACGTGACAATAAGTATTGTTATAGGGCCCATATAGACCCTGGATTGTGCCTTGAGCGCGCGCGACTACTTTGTCGCCCTCCGCGATTAATTCAATGATATCGACCCGGACACCGGCACCTGGTTCTATTTGCCGCAACACATTGCCGATGAGGCCCGTCTCGAAACCTTCGATTCCGCGAAACGTCTTGGAGACCGGCGTATCGCCAATGATCGTCCAGGCGACATCTTCGTGCAGTAGCTCGCGGACACGTGGCGTATCACCGCTGGACAAAGCGGCAAAGAAATCGCGAATAATTTGCTTGTTGGCATCGCTCGACATGTTTTGACTCCTACCAATATGGGTGAAGGGATAACTTTGGGTGCACCGACCGGCTAACGCCCCCCGTGGGAAAGCCAAAGGTCAGGGCATGGTGACGTGCCGCGATATGCGCGGCAGTCGCGACTGGCGGCGCGTCGGCGCCCAGCAGCTCGCGCGCTTTCATCAGCGCATTGACACGCTGATGGTTCGCGCAGAGATCATCGTGTCGAATGCGGTCACGCAACGCTAGCTGGCCTGTCGCGTCGCATTGAACAGCTTCAGGTAATCCGGCGATAGCTTGTCAACGCCTTTCGCGGCCGCGTGTTCGGCAATCTTGGCACCTACGGCGGCCGTCAGCTCACCACGGAACACCTCGTTATTGTCCCGAAGCCAGTTCTCCGAAGCGAGGCGATTCACGTTAAGCTTATTAATCTTCGGAATCGCATAGCGAGCAATGAGTTCGTAGGAGCGCCTCGTTTCCGCCCAATCAGCCCAATGATGATCGAGGTGCAAGAAGCACCCGAAGCCGCCCGACTGCGCCGTCAATCTTTCAATCTGCGCGAGGTAATCGTCGGGTGTGCCGATGACGGCGAATCCGGTGTCGATCATGTAGTCGACTGGATCGACACCGGGCGGTGTACCCAGCGGCAACGCGGCGACCTTGGACATATAGTCGATCCAGCGCGCGAGGCCGTACCTCACATTTGCCCGCGCCTTTTCTCGGGTTTCGGCGACATGCACCGGGCCCACGAGCCGCCAACCGGAACGCTGCACTGTCTTGCCATGCTCGAGCGCAGTTTCCTCCGCAATCGCCCAATTGGCCGCCAGCGCGTTGAAGGCGCCGGTCGATGTCGCGCCGATCGACAACAGGCTCAAGCCGAACTTCCCGGCGGCTCGCGCACCGGTCGGCGAGACCTGATTCGCGACGGCCATCTCGATCCCGCTTGCGTTGTACGGCAGGAATTGGAGGGACGCGTTGTTGAGCTCGAACCAATCGGTCTTCGCCGTCACGGTCTCACCGTTGAGCAGACGAACCAGCGGGTCGATGGCCTCTTCCATGCGATCGCGCGCTCGTGCGGTCGGTATTCCCTGCATGAAAGCATCAGATGGCAAGGAGCCGGGCCCGACGCCGAACATCACACGCCCGCGTGTCATGTAATCAAGTTGGCGAATGCGATCCGCCAGGATGAGAGGATGGTGATAGGGCAGAGACGAAACACCGGTCCCCAGTTTGATGCTCCGCGTGCGCTGCGCCGCGGCCGCAATAAACAGCTCCGGACTCGCCGTAGTCTCCCATCCCCCGGAATGATGCTCGCCGATCCAGACTTCGTCATAGTTGAGCTTGTCGAGCCATTCCACTAGCTCCAGGTCGTGTTCGAGGGCCAGGATCGGATTCTCGTCCGGTGGCGTATGGGGAGCGATAAATGCTCCGAATCGAAACCTTGATTGCGCCATGTGCTCGGCTCCTTCGTGTTGATTATTGATGGTTCACGCCCACGCTTGGGGATCCCCGGACAGTACACCGATCTCGGCAAAGGGATAAGGGGCCGAGGTTGCTAACAGCTGCAGTCGGCCGAGCACAGACGCCCCACCCATGAGGCAATCCGCGGCACGCACGGGTTCAATGCATCTCAGTGCCGCGGTCACGGCGCCTGACGTTGAATTCGTGCATAAGTTAGGTGGGATATCTTCTGGAATGAAGACGGGCGATTTTATCGTTTCTTTTTCCAATCATCATCTTAGAAGAAAGATGGTGGCGGAGAGGGAGGGATTCGAACCCTCGAAGGACGTGAATCCTTGCCGGTTTTCAAGACCGGTGCAATCGACCACTCTGCCACCTCTCCAGTCTAATCAATCAAAGCGCTACGCGCCTTCCTCGTCCTCGCTTAGTCGCCCTAAATGGTCTAATTATCGCTAGTTGGTGGACTGCGTGATCGACTGAGCGCGCGCCGATTATACGCATAACGACGTATTTGAAAATGCCGCAATGATCTCGACGCGAACCGAGTAAAGCCATGGTATCGATCAACACCGAAGAATTATTTCAAACCTTAGCGCACGCACCCATTGTCGAAGCGGTCATCGACATTCGATCCCGTTCAGCCGAAACGCTCACCGAAGATTTAATCCGCGAGTGTGTAGATCCTAGAATCCATGATTTTGCGTTCTTGGATTCATTGAAGACAGAACGGTGCCCCTGTTCATATCCCCGGATCTGTCGGTAACTAGACACCTATCCCATTCAGAAAAGGCGCTCTGGCGAGTTGGACAGGAGGTCGCAAAAAATCGACCGGCGAAAATGTAGGGTCGCGCTGATATCAACGTAGTCGATGCAATGGACCTGAACCTTGAAGTACATCCGGACCCCGTAATCGGAAACCCCAATCATGCAAATGTGGTTGGTTGGCCGCCGGATAAACCCGCGCAGAAAATCATCGCGATGGAGCTCCCCGCCGCGGCCATTTTCTTAAACCATCCACGCCTAGCGGAAGGTTGACTCGTTGCCAAGTTCGCGCGTGTTTACAGAACAGAAAAAAATCGAATCCACCACTAACGACTAAGCAAGCCGCCGCCAGCGACCGGCATCATGCGCGAGTCCGGATCGGTCACATTGACCTGGTCATCGGCGCGTACGCCGGCACTCAGCCGCGAGATGATGCGTTACGCAAGCTACCTATACCAACCTGCAAGGCAAGGATCCGCAGGACGATTTGTTGTCGATGCTGGCACCTGCCAAGATCGAAGGCGAACGCTTATCCCGCGCCGATTTTCTCAGTACATTGTTGTTGCTGGTTGCTGGCAACGAGACGACGCGGAACTCGATTGCCCACGTTACTCGTGCTCAAGAAGCGGGGCGTGTCAGGTGGGCAAGTTGGCAACATTATGTCGCAGCGGCGCAGTGCCGCGAACCCCAACATCCATCATCCGCCGAGTGACCGCGTAGTCGCGAATCTGAGTAGCCGCGCGAGCTAGTCTACTCACTGTTGGGCTTCGCAAGCTCACCCCAACAACCCGCTACCCTACCAGACGCTTTGAATCGGTGATGACGAGATTCTCGGCACAGTGTTTGCGATATCGGGGTCTTCCAGCAGTTTCGCACTCGCGCCACACGCATCGTGGCTCAGCACCGCTTTGTCATTCCAGCGGTCGGCATTGGCCAGTTTCTTTGATTTCAACCCCAGCGCTACTCAGTGCAATGGCTGCTTACGCACCT
>JAYTEX010000173.1:0-4060 GCA_043734785.1 Pseudomonadota bacterium
CGAGGCCAGTGGCACTTTTCTGGGCGGCATCGTGCTGGGCGACGGCGCGACGCAGGAACGACTGCTCGGCGTGGCGTCTGCACCCTTCGCGAATGCCGACACCACAGCCGCACTCGCCGCCGCCGTCCGGCGCACCCTGGGCGCCGAGGTCGGTCTTGCGACGACGGCTATCGATGATTCGATGCGCGTTCCCGGGATGCGCCCTGGGACAGTCTTTATCGGCCTCGCGACAGGCGACGGCGCGAGTGCGGAGCGCATCCAGTTGCCGGGCGATCGCGCACGGATTCGCGAGTTCTCGGTGATCAGCGCCCTGAATCTACTGCGTCATCGTCTGCTTCAGGATTGAGCGCGTTCGCGCGTGTTCACCTCACCGCAGGCATCACTTCGCGCACAAAGAGATCCAGCGAATGACGACTCTGGGCGTGCGTCAGCGAGCCCCACGCAAAAGCCCCGATCACGTAATTGATCCCGCCCTCGGCGACCAGGCGCGTGACCTGTTCGCGGACCCGGGCCGGGGATCCGATCAGGAGGGTTTCGGCCGCGAGCCCGCGATCCCAGTCAAATAGCTGATCGACGCTATTGTCCTGGCGCCGGTGCCAAAGCTTGGTGATCGAGTCATACCATTTGCGATAGGCAGTGCGGGCAATGGTCCGTGCCTCGGCATCCGTATCGGCGATAAAAACCTGGCGCATGCAGGCGAGCTTCGGATCTGCGATATGGCCATTGATGCGATGTTCATCATGCTGGTGCGCGGCCCACACCGCACGGTAGCGATCGGTCAACTGACGCAGCAACGCAATGGGCCCGAGGCTCGCGAAATGATAGCCGTGGCGCGCCGCATACTCGACGCTGTCTGGATTGTGCGTCGGATACCAGAGCGGCGGATACGGCTGCTGCAGGGGCTTGATCTCCATCGGTACGTTCTGATACTGGAAGTGCCGCCCCTGATAGGACAGTACGTCCTGCGTCATGCCGGCACAAAAAACCTCCAGGGCTTCGGTAAAAATTTCCCGCGTGCTCGCCGCATCGACGCCAAAGCAGGCAAGTTCATGCGGAGAAACGCCGCGGCTAATCCCGAGTTCAACTCTACCACCACTCAAATGGTCGAGCATGCAGACTTCCTCGACCAGACGCAGCGGATCGTAGAGTGGTAGCAGGAAGGCCATCGGGCCTAGACGAAGTTGCTTGGTGCGCTGTGCCACCGCCGACAGGAAGACCGCCGGTGATGGCGCCATGCCGAGTGGCGTGCCGTGATGTTCCGCCAAGTGGTAGGCAAAGAAACCAGCGCGGTCAGCCGCTTCGGCAAGTGCCAAACGCTCGGCGTAGAGCTTTTGAAGGGATCCTCCACCCTGATCGATCCAGTCGAACATTCCAAACGTGATGTTAGCCACCCTGTCCCCCTGTTGTCATTGAATCGCCCTGCTAAAAATTGCGCTAGGGATTATCCTAGAAACGGCAGTTGAACGGCCTGCGCAGTGTGACCCACTGGGTGCATGGCGGTGCCGCACAGGCCGTCGCGTGGCTCACCTGCAAGGTGAAGCTTATTTGCAGCACACACGTCTATTCAGTCATCCACTTTCTCAGGGGCTCTGCGTTCGACTGCCGTTTCCAGGATTATGCACTCGGCCCACGCGATCTCCATGCCTCGTCGTCCTACGTGGGCATGCCGGCGGTCTGCAACGCTCCGTATCTAAACTGGAGTTGCTGCGTTACGCTCTACCAGCCCGGCCAGCCGGAGGAGCAGCGGTATGACGAAAATTCTGCGGGAAAATGGCCAAAAGCATGCCCTTTCTTCAATGGCATGTGCGCTCACCTTGCGTAACGTGGTCGGCGCGGAGTACCCCAAGCCGCGCTTGTTGAACGCTTCGGCATCCTCCCGCGCCGCGCCCACTAACGCCGCGGCCAAACACCGCCGGTGAACGAACACTCGCATCCGCACCGACCGGGCGGGCGTCGCTTTCTACTAGCGATTTGCCTGAATTTAGGCTTCAGCGCTGGCGAAGCCTTCTATGGCGTGCAGGCAGGTTCCGCAGCCCTGATGGCGGACGCGTTGCATAACCTGGCCGATGTCGCTGGGCTGATGATTGCCTGGGGCGGCGCGTGGTTCGCTGCGCGCCCGGCCACCGAGCGCTTCACCTACGGCCTGCGCAGTACTACCATCTATGCCGCGTTCGTGAACGCCAGCTTGCTGTTGCTCGCCTGCGGTGGTCTGGGCTGGGAAGCGGCCCAGCGTTTGTTCGCGGCAACCCCGGTGGATGGCGAGTTAATGGGGGTAGTGGCAGCCGTGGGCATCCTCGTGAACGGGTTGTCCGCGCTGCTCTTCTGGCGCGATCATGGGCACGATCTCAACGTCCACGGCGCGTTTGTGCACCTGCTGGCGGATGCCGCCGTATCAGTCGGCGTATGCCTTGCAGGATTTGCGATTGTGCGCACGGGCTGGAATTGGCTCGACCCGCTAGTGACCTTGCTGATTGTGGCCGCGATTCTGATCACCACCTGGCAGTTATTGCGCGATGCCGCCTTGCTCGGCTTACATGGCGTGCCGCGCAAGATTCAGATCGATGAAGTCGCCGCCGCGTTGGCCACTGAGCCGGATGTCGAGACTGTGCACGACCTGCACATCTGGGCCTTAAGTACCACCGATATTGCGCTGACCGCGCACTTGGTCATGCCGCGCGGCCATCCCGGGGATAGCCGACTGGAAGCAATCGCCTCCCGCATGCATGCGCAGTTTGGCATCGGGCACACCACGCTCCAGATCGAGGTTAGCGACAATCGCCATGCCTGTGCGCTCAGTACGCCACCTGCGCACTGATTCTCGGCGGTGCTGCCCTGCACACTTCGCCCAGAGAGTTTGCACAAGGTGTCCTGGCTATGCTAAGAAACCTGTCACGCGTTAGCCAAATCCAATCCGAAGTAGTCAATCCCAACACCAGGAGATAATCATGCTGAAACCAAAGGTTAAACAAGAATACGTGCATCTCGAGAGCGAACCTTGGATGCCTTTTCCGCCACAATTTTCGAGTGGAGGGATCCGTTGGAAGCTGCTGCACGTCTCGCCGGAAGTGGGTGCCTGGACGGCGATTTTCGATTGCCCTGAAGGCTCTTCGTTCGCCCCCCATGTGCATATCGGGCCCGGCGAATATCTGCTCACCAAAGGCAAGATGGAAGTGCGTGACGGCAATGAAGCTAGCGGCGCTATTGCGGTGGCGCCCGGTTATGGCTACGAGTCGTGTAACGCGCGGCACGACAAGACTTATTTCCCGGTCGCCAGTGAATTCTACATGTCCTTCCTCGGCCCCCTCAAATTCATTCACCCAGACGGCAGCCCACTCGCCGTGGTCGGTTGGGAAGAAGCCCAGGGGGTGTGGCAATCCCAGATCGGGGCCGCACAGGAAACGGAGCAGGCCAAAGCCAATATCGCCGCGATCACACCGTAAGGTGTGGGGCCCAAAGACTAGACCGGTGCAAGCGCCCAGTTTCGACTGGGGACTGGGCGCTTGAAATGACTGGGCTAATCCGGCTCAACTGCGAGGTTTGTGCTGGCCTGGGCCGACCGAAACGCCGTCAGGAACCCGCGCGTTCGCTGGCAGAAACCATTAGTGTGGGCTGAAACCTGCAAGGTGGGCGCGATATCGTCGAACTTCTCCAGCGCGAGCGCAAGCGCGTCGGCGAGATCGGTCGGATTGGTACGGAAGATCCGCTGAAAGCGCTGGACCAAGCGTTCCAATTCGAGCACCGGCATTTGCGCGCCACTACCGGCCGCAAGCGCGCACAACTCGCTGGGGAAATGGGCTAAACAGCGCATTCGCTCAGCGTCATGAGCAGGCGTCGGCAGCACACCGACTGGTAGGGGCGCCATGCTCGAAATAAGCCCGGCGGAGAATTTCCACGACGCCGCGACTGCCGCCCCTACTTCATGACTGGTGGTGGCGAGGACCGCGCGTTCGGCCTGCAGAAGCGGCATGCCGCCCGCGACCCTGTGCAGGATTTCCGCATATTCATCCTCAAGATAGTAGATCAATAGATTCCGTCCGAGTCGATTGAACATCGCCGCGAC
>JAYTEX010000174.1:0-6217 GCA_043734785.1 Pseudomonadota bacterium
AGCTGTCCAAGCTGCAAGGCCGTGCTTTACCGCGCGGAACTCGCGCGTAACCTCGATGTGTGCGTGAAGTGTTTCCATCACATGCGGATTCCAGGGCGCAAGCGATTGCAGCAGTTTCTCGATGCTGGATCGACCCTGGAGCTTGCAAATACGATTATGCCGGTCGATTTTCTTAAGTTTAAGGACACCAAGCGATATCGCGACCGTTTGCAGAGCGCGCAGAAGGAAACCGGCGAAACGGATGCTTTGATTGTGATGCGGGGGACCGTGCTTGGAGTGCCTCTGGTGGCGGCCGCCTTCGAATTCGGCTTCATGGGAGGGTCCATGGGTTCGGTGGTGGGTGAGCGTTTTGTGCGTGGCGTTCGTCGAGCCTTGGAGGAGCGCCTGCCGTTTGTGTGTTTCTGCGCCAGCGGCGGCGCGCGCATGCAGGAGGCGCTGGTTTCACTCATGCAGATGGCAAAAACCAGCGCTGCGTTGGCCGATCTCAGAACCCAAAGGCTCCCGTATATATCCGTGTTGACTGACCCGACCACGGGCGGGGTTTCTGCCAGCATCGCTATGCTGGGGGACGTGATAATCGCAGAACCTAACGCGCTGATCGGTTTCGCCGGTCCGCGGGTGATCGAGCAAACCGTCCGGCAGGTGCTCCCCGAAGGTTTCCAACGCAGCGAATTTCTACTCGAGCATGGCGCAATCGATCTCATTTGCGACCGCCGCGAGCTGCGTGCGCGAATCGGCTCGATGGTGAGCCTGTTCATGCATGCTGAGAAGCCGTTGTTGCCCGCGCCACCGGCCTCGGTGTAGGGCGTGCGCGAATCAATGGCGGCACCACCAGAGAATACCGAAACACCGGTCGAGCTATCGCCACGCACGTTGGACGACTGGCTGGCGTGGCAGGAGTCCTTGCATCCCAAGGATATTGAACTTGGACTCGAACGGTGTCGCGCGGTTGCCGAACGCATGGGGTTGTTGCCTGCGCCCTACACCGTGATCGTCGTGGGTGGTACCAACGGCAAAGGCTCGAGCGTGGCGCTGCTTGAGTGCATCTATCGCGGCGCCGGATATCGTGTCGCCGCCTATACCTCGCCGCATTTATTGCGCTACAACGAGCGCATCAAAATCGGTCACGAAGCGGCGTCCGACGCGCAAATCTGCGCGGCGTTCTGTGCGGTCGAGCAAGCGCGCCAGGGTATTGCGCTCACGGTGTTCGAGTTTGGTACCTTGGCCGCGCTCGCGATCTTCGCCGGCAGCGAGCTCGATCTCGCCATTCTTGAAGTGGGCATGGGTGGTCGACTCGACGCCGTCAATATCGTGGATGCTGATGTCGCGGTGATTGCGACCTTGGATATTGATCACGTGGAATTTCTGGGCCGCACGCGCGAGGCCATTGCGCGCGAGAAGGCCGGCATCATGCGGCCTGGTCGGCCCGCGATCTGCTCAGATCCGCAGGTTCCCCAAAGTCTGATCACGGCGGCCTTGGCCGTGGGCGCTCCGCTGGAACTGCTTGGTCAATCGTTTCACTTTGAAGACCATCAGGACGACTGGACGTGGTGGTCGGGCGATTGCGTGCTCGATCATCTCCCGCAGCCGAGTTTGCGCGGGAGTTACCAGCTCCGTAATGCGGCGGGGGTGCTGAAAGCGGTGCAATGCTTGTCAGCCCGACATCCGGTGACCAAGGACCAGATCGCGAACGCGCTGATTGGCACCGTGTTGCCCGGGCGTTTTCAGCATCTTTCCGGGCCGGTCGAGTTCATTCTGGATGTTGCGCATAATGCGCAAGCGGTCGAGGTTTTCGTCGCTACCTTGATGACCCTACCGGCGCCGCGCCGTACGCATGTCATTCTTGGCATGCTGCGCACCAAGGATCGCGCGAGTGTGATGCACAGTTTGAGTAGAGTTGTCGACCAGTGGCACCTCGCGACAGTCTCGGCGCGCCAGGGTGCGACCAGCACGGAGCTGTATGAAACTTGGCAAGGCCTGGTGCGCCGCGGCGCTGCGCGCACCTACTCATCGGTGCGCGAAGCCCATGCGGGTGCGGTTCAGATGGCGCAGGCCGGCGATCGTATCCTGACCGTTGGCTCGTTCATTACGGTTGGCGAAGTCCTCGGTATTGTCCAACCTGACCTACTTTCCGGCTAGTCGCGCGCACCATGGATCCGCTTTTAAAGCAACGTATGGTGGGGGCCTCGGTACTGGTGGCGCTGGGGGTGATCGTCATTCCAGCGTGGCTGGAACAAGACGCCGTGGCGCCCGCGCCCGTGGTTCAGCGCGATATGGCACCGATGCCGACGACTGAATTTCCGGCCGCGCCTGCCACGCTTGATCCATTGGTGGCGCAGGAGATCGCAAGCGGTTTGGAGTCCTCGGCCGATGATCTAGCCAGTCGAATCTCGCCACTCGCGCCCGACAATCCACCGCTGGCGCCGCTCGCCGCGGACGCACCCGCGGCGGTCGCTGTGAATGCCGCCGACGTGGAAAAAAATCAGCTGCTACCGAGACCGGTAGTCGCCACCCCCGTCAAGCCGTCCGCGAGACCTGATCCGAGCGCAGATTGGGTCCTTCAACTTGGCAGTTTCGCAAGCAAGGAGAATGCGGACAGCCTTCACGCCAAACTGCGCAAGGCGGGATTCGAAGCGTTTGTTGCACCCATCGAGGCACGCGGCAAACGGTCCTATCGGGTGCGTCTCGGCGGGACGTCTAACCGCCAGCAGGCGGAGCGGCTCCATGCGCGCCTGACTCGCGAGCTGGGTTATTCGGGAATGGTGGTGAAGGGAGATTAACGTGGCGCTGCACTGGTCTGACATCTTCATCCTGACAGTCATCGGTATCTCCGCGTTGCTCAGCCTGTTTCGCGGCTTGATTCGCGAAGTTCTTTCGCTGGTCGCCTGGCTGGTGGCAGGATGGGTGGCTTTCAAGTTTGCAGGCCCCCTGGGTGACCAGATGGCCGGTATGGTGTCCGTGCCGTCGGTGCGGATGGCCTTGGCGTTTATCGGGCTGTTGATTGCGGTCCTATGCGTTTTCGGGGTACTCAATTTTCTGCTTGGTAAGCTCATCGACAGCACCGGGTTGAGTGCTACCGACCGCATGTTCGGTGTGATTTTCGGGCTCGCCCGGGGGATAGCGATCATCACCGTGCTCGTCATGCTGGCCGGCTTGACCCCACTCCCGCGCGATCCCTGGTGGCATGAGTCGCAGTTTCTGAACCGCTTTGAGCAGCTCGCCAAGCTCGCCATCGCGTGGTTGCCGCCGCGATTCAGCAAGCATTTTGAATACGATCCCGGCACACTATAGCGGTTTCGTGATCCCTCCTCTTCGTAAACGCGAACGCGAGCGCCCCCAACCATGTGTGGATTGATCGGTATCGTTGTCAAGCAGGCGGTGAACCAGAGCCTCTACGATGGCCTCACGGTGCTCCAGCATCGCGGGCAGGATGCCGCAGGGATCGCCACCTACGAGGACGGCCGCTTGTACCTGCGCAAATCCAACGGACTGGTGCGTGATGTATTCCATACGCGGCACATGATTAACCTCAAGGGGCGGATGGGGATCGGGCATGTGCGTTATCCCACGGCGGGCGCCTCATCAACCGCCGAAGCGCAACCGTTCTATGTTAATTCTCCCTACGGTATCGCGCTTGCGCACAACGGAAATCTCACCAATTCGGAACAGCTCAAGCGTGAACTGTTCCAGGATGGATTGCGGCACATCAATACCGATTCAGACTCGGAAGTGCTGCTCAATGTGTTCGCGCACGAGTTGCAAAGTTTGGGCAAGCGACGCATCGGTCCCGAGGATATTTTCAGGGCAATTTCCCGGCTGCATAAACGTTGTCGCGGTGGCTATGCTGCGGTAGCGATGATCACGGGCGTCGGCATTATCGGCTTTCGGGATCCGCATGGCATTCGGCCGATCGTATTTGGACATCGCGAAACTCCCCAGGGCACTGAATACATCATCGCTTCGGAAAGCGTTGCAATTGATGTACTAGGCTTCAAGCTGATCCGGGACATCGCGCCCGGTGAAGTGGTGTTTATCAGTAAAGAAGGCGAATTGCATTCGCAGCAGTGCGCCGATGAGGCAAGCCTTACGCCCTGTATTTTCGAACATGTGTATCTGGCCCGGCCCGACTCAATGATTGACGGGATCTCCGTGCACAAGGCGCGGATGCGCATGGGCGAGGCACTGGCCCGTAAGATTCAGCGCGAATGGGGGGAGCACGACATCGAGGTCGTCATCCCGATTCCGGATACCTCGCGTACGGCCGCGCTGGAGCTTGCGCAGGTTCTCGGCGTCGATTATCGCGAAGGATTTATCAAGAATCGCTACATCCCGCGCACCTTCATCATGCCGGGGCAGGCCTTGCGTCGAAAATCGGTACGCCAGAAACTGAATGCCATCGATCTCGAATTCGAAGGCAAAGCGGTGCTGCTGGTGGATGATTCGATCGTGCGCGGCACGACCTCGTCGCAGATCATCGAAATGGCCCGCGAATCCGGCGCGCGACGCGTTTATTTCGCCTCTGCGGCGCCGCCAGTCGCGTATCCGAATGTGTATGGCATTGATATGCCGACCAGCGAGGAGCTTATTGCGTACAAGCGTTCCGTCGAGGAAATCTGTCAATTGCTGGGTGCCGACCGTCTCATCTATCAGGACCTCGATGACCTCGTCGAATGCGCGCGGCGCGGCAATCCCGCGATCGAGGCCTTCGATCTGTCCTGCTTCAACGGTTGTTATGTGACCGGCGATATCAGCGAGGGATATTTGAACCGCGTCGAACTGCTGCGCTCGGATGAGGCCATGGCAAAGCGCGCCGCCGCCAGCAACTCGCTGCAGGATCTGTATACCTCGAGTGGCGTCGTCGTCGACATGAACTGATCCCTGGAAAGTCCAGGACGGACTTATTCAGCGTTTTCCTTAGTGTCCCGTTCCGGCTGACGCCGGCAAACACATTCATCCCGCCCGCGGCACGTACGGTGGAGAGGCGCATGTCAGAAGAATCTTTTGAGCATTATGGGTTGAGTACGATCGGCGCGCGCGCGGGCGTACACCAGACGCATGAACTCGAGAATAGCGATCCGATTTATCTCACCTCGAGTTTCTGCTTCGCGACTGCCGCGCAAGCCGCGGCAGTCTTTGCCGGTGAAGCGGAAGGCAATATCTACTCGAGATTCACTAATCCGACCGTGCGGGTATTCGAAAAACGCCTAGCCGCGTTGGAGCGCGGCGAGGCGTGTATCGCCACATCCTCTGGAATGAGTGCGATATTGACGACCATACTCGGGCTGCTTGAGGCGGGCGATCACCTTGTCAGTTCACGGAGCATTTTCGGTACGACCACCGGGCTGTTGCAGTCGCTTGCGAAGTTCAAGATTGACACCACCTTCGTCGATCTGACCGACCTTGCGGCGTGGGCGCGAGCCATTACCCCACAAACCCGCCTGTTGTTCCTCGAGACACCCTCCAATCCATTGACAGAAATTGCCGATATCGCCGCAATTGCGGCGCTGGCCCACGCGCATCCTCAGTGTTTGTTGGTGGTGGACAACTGCTTCTGTACGCCGGCCTTGCAGCAACCCCTACTGTTGGGCGCGGACATCGTAGTGCACTCCGCCACTAAATTTCTGGATGGCCAGGGACGTTGCGTAGGGGGTGCTATCGTCACGACTGCGGAGCGGATCCGCGAAAAATTCTTTCCGTTCCTGCGCGCCGCCGGGCCTAGCATGAGCCCCTTTAACGCCTGGGTTTTTTTGAAAGGACTCGAAACGCTGACCTTGCGCATGAATGCTCACTGCATGAGCGCCGGACGCATCGCAGAATGGCTCACGCAGCACGCCAATGTCACTCGCGTGTATTACCCGGGATTGCAGTCGCATCCGCAGCATGCACTGGCCGCCCGCCAGCAGCGTGGCTTTGGCGGCATCCTGTCCTTCGAAGTAACCGGTGATCGGTCCGCGGCCTGGCGGGTCATCGATCGCACTCGGCTTTTTTCAATCACCGGTAATCTAGGCGACACCCGGAGCATCGTGACCCATCCCGCCTCCACGACTCACGGGCGACTCAGCGTCGCGGCCCGCGCCGAGATAGGCGTGACTGAATCCCTGATCAGATTATCGATCGGCCTGGAGGACGTTGATGACCTGCTGGGGGATCTTGAACAAGCGCTCGCGCACGGCTGAGAATACGGCCTCACTGAGGCCGAAAAGCTTTGCAGCAATTT
>JAYTEX010000175.1:0-65166 GCA_043734785.1 Pseudomonadota bacterium
CGACTTCATCGAACGCGAACGCGCGTTCTACAACGCCATGATCGGGGTGCACCTCGGACGCGGCGGCAAGACGCTCGAGGATGTGCCAACGGAACTGACCAAGGTGATCGCGCCCTGGCTGCGGCTTACCCCCAGAAACATGGTCAGCGTAGAGACGGTGGAAGCGCTGGAAACCGCAAACTCGGTCCTCAATCAGGCACTCACCAATACCAAATCGGTGCTCGACGCACTGATGGAGGAATACAACGCCGCATTCCACAAAGATCAGCAAGGCCAACGCGCCACCGCAATAGCACCGCCTCCCGAGGTTGATACGGACGATCTGCTGAGTATCGATGACGGCGACTTGTCACAGGCCGTGGTCGCTGCCGCAGCCCCCGCAGGCTCACCGCTGCGAGCGGATGACATGTTCGAGCCCGAAGGCGAGATTATCGCGCTCGATTTCGATACTGAGGACAGCGATCTCGCGGCGGATCCGACGCACGGTCTCACCCCCAATGATCTCGACGCACTGATGGAGAACCTGGACACCGAGTATGCGCGCGAAGCGGCTACTGCCTGAGCGAGCGCGAGTCATCACCTGAGCCCTAACCTGAGCCCCAACTTGAGCGATTCACTCCAGGACAATTGACCCATGGCATCGATCATCCAACTTCGGACCAGTGCGCGCGGCGAATACCTTGCCGATGCCTATGGTCATCTCGATGTCTTTCAGACGGTGGATTTCAATGACATCGCCGATCTCGTCGGGCGCTGCGAAATAATCCAAGTAAATGCCCATGAGTCCCTGCTGGTTGAAGGTCGCGAAAATCACGCCTTGTACCAGATCGTTAGCGGGCGCTTACAGGTCATGCTGGACGGGGTGTCGAACACGCCGATCGCCACCTTCGGCGCCGGTGCCTGTATTGGGGAATTGTCGATTTTGACGCAACGCGCGGTGGCGGCCAATGTCATCGCGCTCGAACCTTCGCGCCTGCTGGTGATCGAGGAAGACATGCTCTGGACGCTGATCCGGCGCTGCCATCCGTTCGCCTGTAATCTACTCACCGTGTTATGCGACCGTGTGCGTGATACCAATGACCGTCTACGCGCGAGCATACGTGCCGAAAAGCATTCGGCCAAAGTAGCCCGCATTGATTCTCTGACCGGTCTGTACAACCGGCGCTGGCTCGATGAAGTGCTGATCCGCGAGTGTCAGCAATGCTTGGCGACCCAATTGCCGCTCAGTCTCATGATGATCGATATCGATTACTTCAAGCGCCTGAACGACCAACATGGCCACCTGGTCGGCGACGAAGTGCTGCGGATCGTGGGCTTGCGGCTGGCCAATACGATGCGCAATTGCGGACTTGCGACCCGCTATGGCGGCGAAGAATTCGCGGTGCTGATGCCCGGCGTCAACCTCGAGGATGCCTGGGTCGCGGCAGAAGAGTATCGCCGTGGTTTCGAGCGCACGGCGCTCGCCACTACCGTCGGCTCGCTGAATCTTTCAGTCTCAATCGGGCTGAGCGAGCTGGGGCCGAGCGGAACGGCGCGCAAGTTGATGCGCGCGGCTGATCAAGCGCTGTATCGCGCGAAATCACTTGGCCGCAATCGGATTGAAACCCTGCCGCATACCGATTCGACGGTCAGTTAACACCAGCCCATTCCTGCTCATGGATGTGCGGTCTGCCGCCACTGCTCGAAGCGCAGGCGCGCCACCTTGTAGGCGTCGAGCGCACAAATGCCGTACACAAAAACCCGCCGGCATAACGCCCGAGAAACGAATGTGTGGGGAAGCTGAGTTGAAGCGTCACCCAACCCAACAGCACGATAAAAAAAGGAAGATGAGCCCGCGCTGCGGCCGAAGCAAGCTATCTAGTCATCGCTGAAAAAAATCGCTTCTATCGCAGCCAAAGCGCATGCGGGCAGCGTATTCAAGGTAGGTTGGGGTGAGTGCCGCGAACCTCAACATCAATGATCCGCCGAGTGACCGCGTAGTCGCGAATCTGAGTATCCACGCGAGCGGGTCTACTCTCTGTTGGGCTTCGCAAGCTCACCCCAACCTACCCGATCGGGTCAAGCTCACCCCAACCTACCCGATCGGGTTAAGCTCACCCCAACCTACCCTCTCGGGTTTCGTGTCTGTGCGCGACTTTTCAAGCTTTCGCTACTCAGCCCACAAATCTTGCAAAATCATCTCGCCACGTATGCGAGCGGTTCCCTATTTCCACCGCGCAGAATGCTTTTTTCAGGGACGACTATCTAGTCGACGAGATGCCGCTCGACCACGAGTTTGATGGCTACTCTGCTACTTCGATCGGGCTCGCGTGTCACTGCACGGTCTTCACCAGGCTTCCAGCCGCTGGTGCGCCCCCGGCGTAAGACCCATTCAACAAGCGCAGTTATGGTTCGGGATAGTCGCCAAGCGGCGTGCTCTGTGCCATCTGCTTGAAGCCGCCTGGGGGTACTGGAACGACCCGCAGGGTCCACGGTCGCGCCGAGGCGCGATCTGCGGCATTTAATGGCCGCAACGATCTCTCCGCCGTGCGTAAGCCTCCACGTGCCGTCGCCAAACTTTGAGGGTTCTTCGACGCGTATGCCAAGAAGTAAGATCGTGGCGCGCGCAACGGTCTGCGCGCGCCGTAGACGGAACTCTGCAGTCCACGCGTAGCCTACAACGCCGAGCGCCGCCAAGAGGACCACCAGGCACTCAATGCGTCGCTCCCACCCGCTGCTGCCGCGTCAATAGCCGTGCGGCCGTGGCCACGGCATCGTGAACTGCTCGCCGCGCTTCACGAACTTGTAGCGATGCAGGTGGAACCACGCGGAGGCCGCCATGAAGAACACCAGGATCGAAATCAGGTAGTGCGCGTAACCGAGAAAGGTCGCGAAGAATACCAACAGGCACAATAAGAACAAGACAGCGGCGGGAATCGGATGGAACGGATGCACATAACCGCGCTTAATGGATCCCAGTGGCCATAGCCGGCGAAAACGTACCACGTTTAACGACATGAAGGTGTAGCCCAAGAGTCCTGACAGGATCGAAAACGTGATCACGCCATCGAGCCGCACATTCCAGGCGAATACCACCGCAATCGGAATCAGGAACAGGATCGAGCGGAAGGGCGTGTGGTAGCGCGGATGTACGGCGCCGAACCATTGCGGCATGTAACGATCGCGCCCCAGCGAGAACCAGGCGCGCGCCGCATCGTTGATACAGCCATTGACGGAGATGAGCGTGGAGAACAGCGTGCCGACGAACAGGAACACCTGCAGGCCGATATTGCCAGTCAAGATCGCGGCGTCGTATAACGGCGTATAGGCTTGGCCCAGATACTCCCATGGCATGAGGCTCGCGGTCACATACCAGGTCAGGCTGGCCCCGATGATCAGCGTGATCATACCGGTCATGGTGCCGAGCGGGATCGAGCGACCCGCCGAGCGACATTCCTCCGCCGCCTGGCACGTGCCTTCGATTCCTAAGTAATACCACATGCCGAATTGCAGCGACGCGATGACGCCGATCCAACCGTACGGCAACCCGGTTAACAGATCACTGTGGCGTAACAGTCCGTCACTGCTGAAGGGCTCGGTACCGAAGAACAACACCACGATCACCAGCAACACGAACGGACGGGAGTCGAGATTAGGATGCCCGGTCTCGGCCGCCACCGTTTGCAGCAGATCGGCGGCAACGAAGGCATTGCCCGCCTCGAGCATCGTGTAGGCCAAGACCAGGTAGAGCGCGACATTGAAGGCCATGAGCGGCCCGACGATGTGCTTGGCCTGGGCGTACTGCCCCCCCCCGCCGCCGCGACCGTGGAGGTGACCTCCGAATCGATCATCGCGACGCAGGTGTACAACAACCCGATCACCCAGCACGCGATTAAGGCCGCTAGCGCGCCGCCTTTGCCGACCGCGAAATTCCAACCCATGAATTCGCCGACCAAACAAATCCCCGCCCCCAGTCCCCACACGTGCACCGGCCCCATCAACCCTTGCGCAGGTTGATCCCATGATACTGCGTCTGCGACTCAGTGGTGCTCATGGGGCGTTTCCCTGGGACTCCATGAGTTCATCCACGCCTTCGCGTGAACTGACCAGCACCCCTTCGTCGTATTCGGCACCGACTCGCATGGCGTCGATCAGCATCCAAAGCATTAACACGCCCGAGACTCCCCAGGCCACATATTCGAGTACGTTCCAGAAATCCATACTGGCTTCCTCTTGCGCAATCGTCACTCATCGAATTTTTCTGCGATCACTTCCCGATACTCGCGTTCAGAAAGACGCAGTATGCCGAAGTGATAAATCACCAGCAGCGCGACCGAGATGCCCAGCGTGAGGGGATTGACCGAGTAATCGAAGCGCTTATTGATGATGGCGGCTGCGGCCACAGGGTCTTTGCCGAGTTTCTCCCATTGGGTGGCCATCGTTGCGTTCTGTCCGAGTGCTTCCCAGGTGGGCGGGCTTGATGCACGTTCTGTCGCAGCACCTGCGTCCGGTGGCGCCCGCATATTGGCCAGCCATAGCGGTGCGCTGAGTGACACGAAAACCAGAACTAAAACGAGTAAGGCATCAAACACCATGCCCATGTGGCCCTGTTCGGGCGGTTGATAACCCGGCTTCGGCATCGGAACCCTGCCGCAAAGATTATTGCTTGATTGACGACTTGCGTTATCCAGCATCAAGATGCCGGATATCGAGCCCATAGATGAAATCCTTGTCTGCTTCGTACTGGCGGATCATGGCGATGATGGCGGCGGTGTTGAACACCAGCATCAATAGTGCCGCGACAATTGCGTAGATGGTCACGCGAAGCGGTTAGCCGCACTCAGCTGGACGCTCCTGCGCATCCCTGCGCCCGCGGCATTAGTGATTCTCTTCACGGCATAAGCGGCGTGGCTTCTGCCTGAGCTGTGGCACGCGCCGGATGGCGGGTAGGCCGCGCTGCTGGTGGACGAAGTGCTACCCCGTGAACCGTTACGGCAATGGGTGCTGAGCGTTCCATTTGCGTCGCGGGTGAACTGTGCAAATAACTGTTTCTTGAAACCGCTGCTTGACATTGAAATTTTTATAATCAATAAATATATTGAATATCAACATCGCTAAATCGAGATTTGCAAAGAGCGCGTATCGTGTTGAACTTACTTGCGCACGAACCCACCATTCGTATAAGTGCCTTTGTTGGCGTTTTCGCGTTCATGGCGATTTGGGAACTGCTCGCGCCCCGGCGCGCCCTGGTAGTTTCTAAGCCGATTCGCTGGGCTAGTAACCTCGCTCTGGTGGTATTGAACACCGTAGCCCTTCGTGTCGTCATTCCTGTCGCCGCGACCGGACTAGCGCTCAATGCAACTGAACAAGGCTGGGGCCTTCTGCAGCAAGTCAAACTGCCCGAAAGTCTACGCGTACTCGTCGGCTTCGTTATCCTCGATCTCGTCATCTATTTTCAACACGTGTTATTTCATGCGGTTCCCGCACTATGGCGTGTGCATCGTGTACACCACGCCGACCTCGATTTCGACGTGACGACTGGCGCCCGCTTCCATCCGATCGAAATATTTCTGTCGATGGCGATCAAGTTCGCCGTCATCCTGGCGCTGGGCCCGCCGGCGGTTGCAGTGCTGATTTTCGAGGTGGTGCTCAATGCGGCGGCGATGTTCAGTCATTCAAACGTGCGCATCCCATCCGCGGTTGAGCGCATGGTGCGCTGGTTCATCGTGACACCCGACATGCACCGCGTCCATCATTCAGTGCTGCCGAATGAAACCAATAGTAATTTCGGGTTTAACCTCTCGGCATGGGATCGGCTATTCGGCACCTATCGTGCGCAGCCATCAAAGGGCCATACGGAGATGACGATCGGGTTGCTGGGGTTTCGCGATCCACGCGAGGTCGATCGACTCGCCGGGATGCTGTGGCTTCCGTTCGTCAGGTCGCAAGATAAGTACGCGATCAATCGCCGATCATCGTCTTCGATTCCGAAGACGCCCTCGTGACAAATTCTGTCGCCGCGCGCGTAGAGGGATATCCCTGTTGGTCGAGTGTTGGTCCTGCGGACAACGAGATTAGACGAATGACCTGGCGGTTAAAAAAATATCATTCAGGCCGGATACATCTTGACCAAGTTCTTCGCGATCAGGATCCGCTGGATCTCATTCGTGCCTTCGCCGATGCACATGAGGGGGGCATCGCGGTAATAACGTTCGATATCGTATTCGGCCGAGTAGCCGTAGCCGCCGTGAATGCGCATCGCTTCCTGCGAGCAGTACAGCGCAGTTTCGGATGCGAACAGCTTGGCCATGCCTGCCTCCAAATCGCAGCGCTCGCCGCGCTCGTATTTCTCGGCCGCCTGATTGGTCAGCAGTCGCGCAGCCTCCACGCGAGTCGCCATTTCGCCAAGTTTGAGCGCAATCGCCTGGTGTTCGCAGATCGGCTTACCGAAAGTTTTGCGTTGCTGGGCATAGCGGATCGAATCCTTGAGCGCCGCATTGGCGAGCCCGACACCGCGCGCCGCGACATTGATCCGCCCGAGTTCTAACCCGCCCACTGCATGCTGGAAACCATGACCCTCTTCGCCCCCTAACACACGTTCCGCTGGAATTCGAAAATCGTTGAAGCTCAGGCCCACACTCTCCACCGAGCGATAGCCGAGCTTCTTGAGTTTGCGATCGACCGTAAAACCCGGCCCCTTCTCGGCCAGGAACATGGTCATTCCTTTGTGGGCGGGTTTGGTCGTGGGGTCGGTCTTGGTCAACACCGCGTACAGGCTGCCGTATAGGCCGTTCGTGATCCACATCTTGGAACCATTGAGCACGTAATGATCGCCATCGCGCTTCGCGACCGTCTTGATGCCCTGCAGATCGGTCCCGGCATCCGGCTCGGTCAGACACAGCGCGCCGCGCATTTCTCCAGTCGCGAGCCTGGGCAGGAACTGTTCTTTCTGCGCCTGCGTGCCGAAGCGGTAAATCAGTGTTCCGAGCATCAAATGGGAATTCAATATACCGCCGATGCTCATGAAGACTTCGGCAATTGCGGTGACGATTTTAGCGTAGGTCGTCGACGGCAGGCTCATGCCGCCATATTCCACCGGGATCGTCAGACCGAACAGTCCGAGTTCCTTCATCTGCTCGACGAGATCGAAGGGATATTCATCCGCCTGTTCATATTTTTTCGTGACCGGTCGAACCTCCTTTTCCAGCCAGGTCGTGACTGACGCGAGGATCTGGTTTTCGTCTTCGCGACTGAATTGTGCCGCTATCGCTGCCATGCTCGTATGCCTCGGAAAGTGGTTTAATTCGCGGTGAACGCCATCCACCGCAATGACGGTGCTGGTCATGTGGGGCGCTGCGTGGGAAACCAGCAACACCGCCACTGATTAATCTCCATCAAACCCGCAACCCTGCCTGCTTCATCAGCGGCAGTACGCGCTCGCCAAAATACTTGAGCTCCTCATAGTAATCGAGCCACGTCAGGATAAAACCCTCGATGCCGAGATCGGCGAGTTCCTGCATCTTCGCGACCACCTGTTCCGGCGTGCCGACCAGCGGATAACCGCCCCAGCCCGCGATGAAGCGCTCTCCAAACTGCTTGATCTGTTCGTTAAAGGAACTGCTCTCGACGCCGAGCAGATTCATGATGTTGTGGGTCGCCTCCCAGTCCCCTTCATCGACGATCCGGCGATACTGCGCCTGGGCTTCGGCTTCGGTGTCTCGACAGCAGACCAACCCGTAACTCATCACCCCCACCTGCCGAGCATGTTTCGCCGCGCGTTGGTGAATGTCCGTGACCAACCCTTGGGCCTGTTCTTTAGTGGCGATGGTAATGAAGTTGAAGTCCACATGCCGCGCCGAGAACTCGCGACCCTCTTCTGAATTGCCGGCATTGATCAGCACGGGATGGGGCTGCTGAATCGGCTTCGGCAGCAGAAAACCGCCTTTGATCTGGAAGTACTCGCCCTGGTGGTCGAAGTCCTGCTCCGTCCACGCGCGCTTGATGCAGGTCAGCCAGTCCGCGGCCATGACGTAGCGGGCTTGATGCGACAGTTGCGTGATGCCGAACATTTCAATTTCAGGGCGGAACCATCCACACACGGTATTGAGCCCAAAGCGCCCGTTCGAGATGTGATCGATCGTCGCGCCCTGCTTGGCGGCCAGCAGCGGATGCACGGTCGGCACATGCGAGGTCGCATAGACCATAATCTTGCTTGTATTGCAGGCCATTGCCGTCGCCCAGGTATAGACCTCCATATTATTGGCGTTGAACAGCGTGGTGCCGCCGAAATGTTTCCAACGACCAACCGGCACCAGGAGTTCGAAACCCAGATCGTCCGCGAGCTTGGCAATCTTGACGTTGTGTTCGTAGGTCGGCTCGAAGGTCGTCGCCGCGTGCGTAATCGTGCAGCCGTTGCTGCAGTTCATGCCGAAGATACCGAGCTTCAGGCGATTGTCGTTGTAGACAGGCACGTGCGCTCGGCGCCAGGCGTGGATGTCATCCGGATGCAAAGGGGATACGAATTGCGAATTCATGATGAGTCTGCTTTGCTTGCGGGGAGAAGTACGAAGTCGTGGCCGTGATGGAGGTCGACAGCGGCGATGACATGAACGCGATCGTGCACAGCCTGCCGATCTCGAAACAGGGTCTTATGCGCATATCGTGCCAGAGGTCAACTGGATTCCGCTGCGGTCGTATGAGAACTGAGCGATGCAACTCGAGGCGCTGGCAAGTGTTGACGAGTCGCGCTAAACACTAACCCCGTGCCCCGCGAGCTGCCGGGGCGAACCTCACAGCACGTGGTGCTTTCGGCAAAACTTGGTCACGAGATCGCAGATCAGCTTAGGATCCTCGAACATCGGATAGTGGCCGATATTCTTCAGATGCACGACTTCGCTGTTCTTGATCAAGCGCCCCGTTTCGTCCGTTAACTCGCGCGGCACCCAGAAGTCGTCTTCGCCACGCACCACGAGCATGGGGCAGATCACGTTCTTCATCTTGGCGGTCACATCGTGCTGTGCCCAACCTTCCAGATCGCCCACCGCGCTGACCTGTGAATTGCGGTGCTGCCAGCGCAGCTCTGCAATTTTTTCTGGCGAACATTTTCGGTTCAAGGATTCGATCGCCGCGCGTTCCATCATGTCCTGCCAACCCGGCGCCCAGGACGGATGAACCATCGAGGATGGCAACGGGAAGGTCGGCGTGCGTGCGCACCCTTCCATCGGCACGCCTGCCGCCATTTCACGCGAGTGATGAGCGGCGTAATCAAGCGTGATATCACCCCCAATCGAGCAACCGATAATAACCGGCTTTTTCAGACCTAGCGTCCTAACAAAGGAATATACAAACTCGGCTTGGGCATGAATGCTGCGGTGCTGCTGCCATTTAACCGGGTAGGAGCGGGAGTGCCCCGGCAGATCGAGCGCAACAGCGTGGAAACCCGCTTTGGCGAACAGGGGGAGGATGTATTGGTACTCGAGCGAACTTGCGCCCGCGGTATGCACGCAGACAATCGGCTGGCCCTCGCCGATTTCATCATAGAACGTACGCGTGCCGTCCACTTTAACGTAATGACCAAGAATGTCTTCTGGGGTTGCCATGTGCGAATTTCCGTTAGCGACCAGCATTAACGCTTGGCGGCGGTAGCTTGAAGGGTATAGGCGAGTTCGAACATCGCCTCGGTCATGCGGCCTGCTTCGAGCAGATTGCCTTCAGTGGCGATCTCGACCGAGAGTTCACCGAGGCGTTTCATCTTCGGGTCATCATCGAAATAGCGCTTGCCCGGGAAGGTAAGATCCGCCCAGCGACGCTTGCCGCTGAGGAGGTATTTCCAGGCTTTCTCATTACCCGAGAATTTAAAGGTGTAGCCGAAGGGCGGCACTGCGCTGCGATGGTCAATCACTCGGCCACAATAAATCTTCAACCACAGACGGTCGCTGTCCACTTCCAACAGCACAGAGCCATCGAACCAGCGGGTTTGTTCGACAAACGCGGAGTTCGCGTTAAGCGCTTTGACGAAGCGCGTTTGAAAGGTCGGTAACGCAATAAAACTCATGTATCGCCTCGCACTGGGGCACCGCGTCGCGTGTCAGGCGGGAAAGCCATGACAGCGTATCCGGGATGCATTGATGGCAGATAGGACCGAACTCTCGGCATCGATGGTCCGGCGTTGCGTACCGGGCGCCCAAGATCCGATTGCAGGTCGCATTCTCGCGTCCACAACCGCTCCGATGCAAGGTGTCTCTAGATAAATGACCAGAATATTGGTTGCCTTTTTTTCACCTCCGTACGCCGGCGTTGAGGTGGCCACAGTCGCTTGACAGTGCTCTCCATCATACGCTGCAATGCCCAGCCCCATGCGTCAGAAAATTCTGAAATTCCCAAGGGAGAAACCCCATGTTCGATCAGTCCTGGATGAAGCGCTGGCAGGACGCGGTGAATGCCAATGGCCCGATGAGCCACATCGGGAAGCATCTCACCACCGACCTGCTGCTCGGCTTCGGCGATAAACATTACGTCGTGTCCTTCCGCAGTGGCAAAGTCGCGAACTTCACCGACACGCTCGGCCCTGAAACCTGCTACTACCTCGCGCTGCGCGCACCGGCAGCGAGTTGGGAAAAATTCTGCCAGAAGGTGCCGCCGCCGATGTACAACGATATCTGGGCGATGGCACATCCGCTGCACGGCCGCCTGCAAATTGAAGGTGATCAGAAAGTGTTGTGGCAAAACATGCGCGCAATGTTCTGGGCCTTTGACCGCATGCGCGAAGTCTAACGCCGCCAGGTTTATGCTTACGGGAGAATCTCTATGGCCAGAATAGAACCAATTATCGGCAAATATATCTGGGTGCCTTATGAAGGCACCGAATATCGCATGTATTTCGAAGAAGCGGGCAACCCGAACGGGATCCCAATGGTGTGTCTTCACACAGCAGGCACCGATGGTCGCGAATGGCGGCATCAACTCTGCGATGAGCGCATCGGCAAACACTTCCGCACGATCGCGATCGATCTCCCGCGCCACGGCAAGTCGATCCCCCCTTACGAGTGGTATAAGGAGAACGAAGAATACAAGCTTACTGCCAAGTTCTTCTCCGGGATCGTGATGGCCTTCTGCAAGGCTCTGGACCTCGATAAGCCGGTGATCATGGGCAGCTCCATGGGCGGCAATATTTGCATGCATCTTGCGAAGGATTACGAGAATGATGTGCGAGCCTTGATCGCGATCGAAGCCTGCGAATGGTCGCCGGGCTGGCATCTCGATTGGCTGCGTCATGCACACATCCACGGAGGAGAAGTCTGCGCGACCTCAATCTTCGGTCTAATGGCGCCCCAAAGCCCGGACAAGTATCGCTGGGAAACCTGGTGGTACTACTCGCAGGGCGGCCCCGGCATCTTCAAAGGTGATCTCTATTTCTACAGCTTCGATCATGACTTCCGCGGTACGACAGAGAAACTCTCCGGGAAAGTGCCGATGTACTACATGACCGGCGTCTACGATTTTGCCTGCACGCCGGAAATGACCGAAGAAACCGCCAAGAAACACCAGAACTCCGAGTGCATCATCATGGAAGAAATCGGTCACTTCCCGATGAGCGAGAACCCGGAGGTCTTCAACCGCTACCTGTATCCGGTCCTCGACAAAATCGTCGCGCTGAAATAATCGCGCTAAAATAAACGCGTGATACACACCCCCCGGCGGCGCGATGCGGCCGGGGGTGCGTGCTCTACAAAAATTTCGATACTCCATGAAATCAGGCACCGGCAATCACGCTGCCAATTCCATCGCAGGCGCGTCCTTTACTTAGTCGTCCCTGAAAAGAGCATTCTGCACGGTGGAAATAAGGAACCGCTCGCATTGTGGCGAGATGATTTTGCAAGATTTGTGGGTTTCGCCGAGCGAAAGCTTGCAAAATCGCGCGGAGACACGAAACCCGAGAGGGTAGGTTGGGGTGAGCTTGCGAAGCCCAACAGTGAGTAGACCAGCTCGCGCGGATACTCGGCTTCGCGACTACGCGGTCACTCGGCGGATAATGGATGTTGGGGTTCGCGGCCCTCACCCCAACCTACCTTGAACACGCTGCCCGCATGCGCTTTGGCGGCGATAGAAGCAACTTTTTCAGGGACGACTACTTATACAGCGCCACTGCATCAATCCGACGCATGATATCTAGCATGACTTTGCGGTAGCCCGCGCCTTCGATTCCACCGTAACGCCGCTTGAAATCGGCTTCGGTCATCTGTTCCCGCAATCCGTCTGGCGCAGGAATCCATTCGAGATCCTGGGTCGCCTCCGCTGCCCGCTTTTGAATCTCGCGGGCCACCACTCTCGACTCAGTGGCGCGCTGGCCAAAGCGGGTGCCGGCTTCATCCGCCATTAAATCGATAAAACTGAAACCACTACCGCCCCGCGAATCTTCAATTTCTTTCGCCAGGCCTATCGCATGCGCGACGGTCTTACCACCCGTCGCCGCCAACGCGGCCGAGTTCAAGAAGTGCTTGGTCAGATCATTGCGTCCATGGACGCGTACCGCGCGCCGTTGCGGTGCCGGCCACTTCGCAGCCCCCGGCACTAGCCCAGTGAGTCGCTGACCATTCACATAACTGGACAATGTCAACAAGGCTGCACGATTGTCCGCCACCGGATCACCCTTTGATGCGCGCTCGACACCGAACGCGAACAGCGGTGCCGCTAGCGCTGGTAGCGCAACTGCACCCTGTTGTTTCGCGACGACCTCGACCAGCCTGAGATGAAACTGGTGCAGACGTTCCGTATCCTCGGCAGGAATCAGTTGGTTGCGTACCGCCGTTGCGATCTCCGTGTGCCACTGATAGTGCAAAATAACGGCTGCCTGCTGAAATTCGATCCCACGCAGCAACGAGCCCGGTTCAGTGAGCCCGACACGGGCATAAGCCAACCTGAACACCACCGCCAGCAGTGGACTGGCCAGCGCGCCAGGGAACGTAACCCGTCCAATTCGCAGATTATCGAGCGCTGGCATCCCCCCTGTTTCGGTGAGCGCAATCGTCAGGTTCAAATACTGCCCGATCGGGTTCTTCGGCAACACGCGCGTGAACGCTGCGGACAAAATTTCCTCGCTCACCGTCACGCGCGAAGCACCGCCACCGAGCGGCGCGAGGGCATAGTTGAGCACCAGGCTCAATTCATCGGCGCTCAACGCGAGCGACTTCAACTCACCATCGCGCAGTCGGCGCGGATCGTGCTCCAACAACAGCGCACGCGCGCGTTTGATCTGGAGCGGATTCAGGCGCTCCTGGGACGCTACTCGCGGCTCGCGCTCCAGCATCGCGAACGGCGTTGCCACCACGACAAGCAGGATCAACCAACCGACCAATCGCGCCACGGCGCAAAGACTCCCTTAGTGAATGTAAGTGAATAATGCGCGGCACAATATCTCATCACCAGCAACCAGATCAGTCAGCCGCGACCGCCGCCATCCTACGGGAGTCAGCGCTGTGAATCATCCAATGCGCGTACCGAGCGCGTGCCTAGTGAGTGGCAGTATCGTGTATGCGCGGATAGCGCGCTTCCGCAGAGGCTTCCCGCTTAACGCGTTTCACGATGGGTCCGCATCAAGTATTGACGCACACGGACATCCGCAGTGAGTCCCAGCGCGTGATCGAGTGCCCGCGCCGCTTCATCGCGCAGGCCAAGCTTGCGTCGCAGGTAGGCAACAGCGACCCAGAACGGCTGATAATTCGCGATATCGACCGCTGACAACGCTTCGAGCAATTTCAGGCCTCGTGTCGCATTTCCTGCTTCGGCAATCGCCACCGCCTGCCCTATCAGCGCGCCAACACTTGGGTGGTGCCTGATCAGCAAACCATATAAATGCGCGATGGCGTCCCATGGCGTTTCACCCGAGAACGCGCGCTGGCAATGGGCGGACTGAATCGCCGCTTCCAGCTGAAAACTACCCGGTGCGCGCAGACGGGACGCGTGCCGAAGACAGGCCTCAGCCTCGTGCAGCAACGCGCGATCCCAGTGCGCAACGTTCTGTTCGGTCAAGGCGACGAAGCGCCCCGCAAGATCGAACTGTGCCGGCCGCCGCGCTTCGCAGTACAGCATCAACGCGAGCAGGCCCAGGGCCTCCGCATTGTCGGGTTGCAGCTGCATAACGATCCGCGCGAGGTAGAGCGCCTCATCGGTCAACTCGGCAATCTGCGCAGGCTGGCTCGCATCCGGGCCCTGCGCCGCGACGTTCGAAGCGATGGTGTAGCCCCGTAGATGCCGTCGAGCACTGCGGCTATTCGCGCGGGCAATTCGCGCGCCTCGGGAACTTCAAACCTCAGCCCCGCATCGCGAATGGCGGCCTTTGCACGCACCAGTCGCTGCGCCATCGCGCTCGGGGAAACCAGGAAGGCACTCGCGAGCGTCTTTGCCTCGAGGCCCAGCACGGTCTGTAGCATGAGCGGCGCGTGCAATTTAGGCGGCACCTCTGGATGCGCACACACGAACATGAGTTTCAGTCGTTCATCTTGAATCGGCAAGGATTCGGTCATCAGCCGCGGCCAAATCGCCCCAGCAGTAAGCGAGCCAGGCGACGAGCCGCCCGTAAGAATCACGGGCGGCTCGTTCCGCGGCGCTCCAACCGGAATGCCCCTCCGGCATTACGCCTTCTTGTTAGGCGCAATCATCACCGGCCGCACTTCAATACTCCCTTCTGCGGCACACGGCGCGCGCGCCGCCCATTCGAGCGCCTCCTCCAGCGAAGCGACCTCGAGCACGAAGTAACCGCCAAGATGCTCGCGCGTGTCGGGGAATGGTCCGTCCTGCACCTGGCGCTTGCCGTCGCGGATGCGCACGATCGTCGCGGTGTCGGGGGCCTCCAGACCGTCGCCATTCACCACCTTGCCCGAGGCGTGCAGCGCACCGATATAGGCCATCCAGGCACCCCAGTACTCGGGCGCGGCTTTTGGGTCTTGGCGGGTGGCGAAAGATTCGGTCGTTTCTCTGAACATCAACATGTATTGCATCGGGAACTCCTCAGTGTTAGCGGATACAGCTCTCTGCCGGTCCTAACTTATTGATGCGCGAGTAGGCCCGGAATCGACAGCGAGTAGGACCGCTCGTGGCGAGCGTACGCAGCAAGCCAGAACGAAGCCATGGAATGCCACGTCGTGCCCCCCTTCGCAACGGCCGAGGCGCGTGCCTGCGGCATGGCGACCCATGCACCTCATTTTCGAGCATTTACGCGTTAACCTCAGCAGGCCTCGAACAGCCCTGCCGCGCCCATGCCTTTGCCGATGCACATCGACACGAGGCCGAGCTTCTTGCCGCGGCGGCGCAGTTCACGGATCAACAACCCTGTCAGCCGCGAACCCGTCATGCCGAAGGGATGCCCGATCGCGATCGAGCCGCCGTTGACGTTGTAGATCGCGTTGTCGATACCGAGTGCATCCCGGCTGTAGAGGCATTGCGAGGCGAAGGCTTCGTTGAGTTCGACGAGATCGATATCAGCAAGCTTGAGCCCCTTGTACTTCAGCAACTTCGGGATCGCGAATACCGGGCCGATGCCCATTTCGTCCGGCTCGCAGCCGGCCACCGCAAAGCCGCGAAAATACGCGAGCGGGGTCAGACCCAGTTGCTGTGCGCGCCGCTCCGACATCAGCAACGTCATCGAAGCACCGTCAGACAATTGCGAGGCATTGCCGGCGGTAACCGTACCCTCCGCTTCGAATGCCGGCGCCAGTGAGGCGAGCCCTTCAAGCGTGGTGTCCGTGCGATTGCATTCGTCCTTATCCACCGTGCCCTCGAGGATCACGGTTTCCTTGGTGTCCTTGTTGATCACCTTGCGCCACTTCACGCTCATCGGCGCGATTTCTTCCCGGATGTAACCGGCCAGGTTCGCCGCCGCATAGCGTTGCTGGCTCTGCAAGGCATAGCGATCCTGAGCCTCGCGCGACACCTTGTAACGGCGCGCGACAACTTCCGCAGTATTGCCCATCGCCATGTACATTGCGGGCTTTTCCGCCAGCAGCAGCGGGTTCTCATCGAACTTCGCCGGGGTGCCACGCTCGAGCCCGGTGATCGATTCCACCCCGCCCGCCATGACGACTTCGGCACAACCGCTCGCAATCTGCGTGGCGGCGACCGCAATCGCATTCAGCCCAGAGGCGCAGGCGCGGCTGATGGTCGTGGCCGGCACCGTGACGGGCAGCTTCGAGAGTACCACCGCATAGCGCGCCAGGTTCGCGGATTGCTCGCCGATCTGGCGCCCAGCGCCGACCACCACGTCATCGACTTCGGCGGGATCAAGCGCCGGATAGCGCGCGAGCAGCGCATCGATGCAATGCGCGACGAGATCGTCCGCCCGCGTGAGATTGAAGGTGCCGCGATAGGCCTTGGCCAATCCGGTGCGGAGACTGTCGACAATGACCACTTGGCTCATAGAGAATCCTTGGCAATGATGGAGAAAATTAGGGTGCTCGATATTTTGCCACGTCCTGACAGGAGCGACCTGCCTCGGTTACGAGTCTGCCGCGCAAGCGCGCCGGCCCTGCGTGCAACTAAACTCGCATCCCGCCCGTTCCAGTAGGCGCCCAAGCGCATATTTGTTAGCATTAGCGCCTGCTGCGAAGGGGGTTTCGCCCGCGTTCATTTGCGGTCCTAAGGTTCAATAATCCTACGCCGTGCGCCCGGCACAAAACATAGAAGAAAAAGCGATGACCGATCATTCCGAAACGATTGCGCAACTGCGCGAAACCGTCAAGCGAGTGTGCGATGAATTCCCCGGCGAATACTGGCGCGCCAAGGATCGCGAGCGCCAATATCCCACCGAGTTCGTGCACGCACTCACAGAACTGGGGCTGCTCGCCGCACTCATTCCCGAAGAGTACGGTGGCAGCGGCCTGCCGCTATCAGTCGGCGGCGAGATCCTGAAGGCCATCCACGAGTTCGGCGCCAATGCCGGGGCCTGCCACGCCCAGATGTACACCATGGGCACCGTTCTGCGTCACGGCAATGCCGAGCAGAAGGCCCAGTATTTGCCGGCCGTTGCGCGCGGCGAACTGCGCTTGCAGGCCTTCGGCGTCACCGAGCCCACGGCCGGGACCGACACCACCAGCATTTCCACGTTCGCGATGCGCAAAGGTGATCGCTATGTGGTCAACGGCCAGAAAATCTGGACATCGCGCGCCGAGCAATCTGACCTCATGGTCTTGCTGGCGCGCACCACACCGAAAGACCAGGTCAAGAAACGCACCGAGGGCTTGTCGGTGTTTCTGATCGACATGCGCGAAACCGTCGGCCATGGCATGACGATAAAACCAATCCGTACGATGATCAATCATTCCACGACCGAAGTATTTTTTGACAACATGGAAATTCCGGCCAGCAGCCTGATCGGGGAAGAAGGTCAAGGGCTGCGCTACATCCTGTCCGGCATGAATGCCGAACGGATTCTCATCGCCTCCGAATGCGTTGGCGATGGTCGCTGGTTTATCAAGAAAGCGCGGGATTACGCCTGCGAGCGCAAGGTCTTTGGCCGACCCATCGGCCAAAACCAGGGTATTCAATTTCCGATCGCGCGCGCATATGCCGAAGTCGAGGCGGCCAATCTGATGACAGACCGTGCGGCCGAACTCTACGAGGCCGGCAAGCCCTGTGGGACCGAGGCCAACATCTCCAAGCTGCTCGCCTCTGAAGCCGCTTGGCACGCTGCCGACACCTGCATGCAGACGTTCGGCGGCTTCGCGGTCGCTGAGGAGTACGACATTGAACGTAAGTTCCGCGAGACCCGCCTCTACCAGATTGCGCCCATCTCGACCAATCTGATCCTGTCCTATGTGGCCGAACACGAGCTTGGCCTCCCGCGCTCCTATTAACTCGAGGAGAATCCATGTCCGCACTGCCGAAGTTCAATGCCTACATCAACGGACAATCCGTGCCATCGGTATCCGGTCAAACTTTTGAAACCGTCAATCCCTATACCGCACAAATATGGGCCGAAGTTGCACGCTGTAACGCGGCGGATGTCAATCGTGCGGTAGAAGCCGCGTGGAGCGCATTCACCACCGGCGACTGGCCGACACTAAACGCCACCCAACGCGGCGCAATGGTGCACAAGCTTGGCGATCTCATCCGCGATAACGCGCGTGAACTCGCCGAATACGAGGTTCGCGACAACGGTAAACTGTTTGCCGAGATGTTCGGTCAGTGCAATTACATTCCGAACTGGTACTGGTACTACGGCGGCATGGCCGACAAGATCGAAGGCGCGGTGATTCCGATCGACAAGGCCGACGTCTTCAACTACACGCGGCACGAACCGTTGGGGGTCATTGCGTGCATTACGCCGTGGAATTCGCCGCTGCTGCTGCTCTCGTTCAAGCTCGCGGCGGCGCTTGCGGCCGGTAATACGGTGGTGATCAAGCCCTCGGAGTTCACATCCACCTCTACGCTGAAGCTGATGGAGCTCGTCGAGAAAGCGGGCTTCCCACCGGGGGTCGTGAACGTCGTGACCGGCTTCGGTAACGAGGTGGGAGCAGCGCTGGTCGAACATTCCAAAGTTGCCAAGGTGTGTTTCACCGGCGGGACCGAAAGCGGCGCCATGGTCTATCAAGCCGCCGCCAAGGGCTTGAAAGGCTGCACGTTGGAACTGGGCGGCAAGTCACCCAACATCGTGTTTGACGATGCCGTGCTCGACGATGCCGTGAAAGGCGCGATCTCCGGAATTTTCGCCGCTACCGGTCAGACCTGTATCGCAGGATCCCGGCTGCTCGTGCAGGACTCGATATACGATGCTTTCGTCGCGCGCCTGGTCGCGTTCGCCAAAACCGCACGCATGGGTGATCCCATGGACCCGAACACGCAGGTCGGGCCGGTGACGACACCGCCGCAGTACGAGAAAATCCTGAAATACATCGAAGTCGCGAAAAGCGAAGGCGCGGAATGCCTGCTCGGCGGCGGCCCCGGGAACGGACCCGAGTGCGGAGATTCGAAATGGTTCGTACAACCCACGATCTTCGGCGGCGTGACCAACCACATGCGAATCGCACAGGAAGAGGTGTTCGGTCCAGTGCTCTCGATCATTCGTTTCAAGACAGATGAGGAAGCGGTGGAGATCGCGAACGATATCGCGTTTGGTCTCGCCGCCGGCGTGTGGACGCAATCGATCAAGCGCGCGATCAAGATCTCGAATGCAATTCGCGCCGGCACAATCTGGGTCAATACCTACCGCGCGGTGAGTTATCTCTCGCCCTTCGGCGGCTATAAAAAATCTGGCTTAGGGCGCGAAAATGGGATCGAAGGCATGCGCGAGTTCCTGCAGACCAAGAGTGTGTGGATTTCGACGGCCTCCGATGTCCCCAACCCGTTCGTCATGCGCTAGGCCATGAGCGCCCTCTCAGAGGTGCTCGTGGTGTCGTTGGAGCAGGCGGTCGCCGCGCCCTATGCCACGCGCCTGCTGGCCGAAGCCGGCGCGCGGGTGATCAAAATCGAGCGCGAAGAGGGCGATTTTGCGCGCGCCTACGATACCGTCGTCAACGGGGAATCCACCTTTTTTGTGTGGCTCAATGCGGGCAAGGAATCGCTGATCCTGGATGTGAAAGCGCCGGCAGATCAGGCGCTGTTACGCGCCATGTTGATCAAGGCCGATGTCTTCATTCAGAACCTGCGCCCTGGTGCGCTCGACCGCATCGGGTTCAGCTACAACGAGGTCGCCAAGCTGAATCCCGGCCTGGTCATGTGCAGTATCTCTGGCTACGGCATGGAAGGTCCGCTGGCTGAGATGAAGGCCTATGATTTTCTGGTCCAGGCGGAGAGCGGTTTGTGTTCGGTGACCGGCACGGACGGCGTACCCGCCCGTTGCGGGATCTCGATCAGCGATATTTCCACCGGCCTTTCCGCGTACGGAGAAATCCTGCGCGCGCTGCTGGAACGCGCCAAGACCGGACGCGGGCAGTTTCTCGACATCTCGCTGTTCGATGTCATGAGTGAGTGGATGAGCGTGCCGCTGGCGCTCTACCAATACGGGGGGCGTTTGCTCACCGGCACCGGTCTCGACCATCCACAAATAGCACCCTACGGCGCCTATGCGACTAAGGATGGCTTGATCATTATCGCCGTGCAGAACCATCGCGAGTGGATCAGCCTATGCGAGACGCTCGGCTGCGCGGAACTCCTAGGCGATGAACGGTTCAACACGATCCCGGCGCGCGTGCAACACCGAGAGGCGCTCAAGATCGAACTCGAGCGAATCTTCCTGCAGCATACGCGAGAGGAACTGGCGAGCATTCTGGATCGAGGCAGTATCGCCTATGGCAGAATCAACAACGTGCAGGATGTCTGGTCGCATCCGGCGTTGAAAACCAAGGAAGTCCTGTCGCGCGGGAAAACCGCGACCTTCGTGCGCAGAGTGTGCGATCAAGCGGAGGCTCCACGGGTGGTGCCAGGCCTGGGCGCACACACGGAGTCGATCAAGAAAGAATTTCTGGAGAAATAGCGTCAATCGCTAGAGGGCACGGCAATTAATAACATCTTAAGGGGAGTAGTCATGAACCTGAAATCAATCTGTGCGTTGGCGATAGTGGCGTGGGCGACCAACAGCGTCGCCGACGATGCCGCCTGGTATCCCTCCAAGTGGGGCAAGGACGATCAACTCGGCGCCTTCAATATGAACGGCCCGGCACTGACACTCGAAGCCGCGAAACTCATCAAGACCGGCAAGACCTATCGTCTCGCCATCGAGTCGAATCCCTCCACCCCGGCCTTCCCGCCGCGCAACCTGCACGTGATCGTGCTCGCACCGAATCAGCTGTCCGGTAAGTCGCTCGGCAGCAACAAGATGACGTATGCGGACGATATCATCAACGGCTGGGTCGGCGTTGGCTCGCAGATCGATGGCCTCGGTCACGCCGGGATCGATCAACGCTACTACAACGGTGTGCAAGGCAACGACTTCATCAAGCCCGATGGCCTCACCAAATTTGGGACGCAGCAGTTTCCGCCAGTCGTGACTCGCGGCATTCTAATCGACATGGCCAAGTGCGCCGGGAAAGACATCCTTGATGTCGGCTACGCTTACACCAAGGTGTTAATCGAAGCCTGCGCCAAGCAACAGAACACCGAGATAAAACGCGGCGATGTGGTGCTGTTTAATTCCGGCTGGATGAACATGATAACCAAGGATCTGGCCACGTATAACAAGGGCGAACCGGGCCTTGGCAAGGGCGGTGCGGAATATCTCGCCGGCCTGGAGGTCATGGCGGTGGGCGGGGATACTTGGGGCTTGGAAGTGCTACCAGCGGAAACGGCGGACGAAGCATTTCCAGTGCATCAGATTCTGTTGCCCAAGAACGGCATTTATATTCTCGAGAATATGGATACCCGCGAATTAGCGAAAGATCAAGCGTACGAATTCATGTTCGTGCTGGGTGCCGCGCGGCTGACTGGCGCGGTGCAGATGATCATCAATCCGGTCGCGATTCGCTAACTGCGTCATCCCGGACGGAGCCGCGTAGCGGCGCAGGTCCGGGATCCAGGGGCATTTAAGGCTCAGGATGGACCCCGGATAAACGCCGCGCGTTTTCCGGGATGTCGGGGTTGATGCGTTCACGCGTTGATCAATGAAACCCTTCTACACGATGAGAGAAAACGCCGTGGCTACCATTCTAATCGACGGTCCCTACTTCGAAGAATTTACCAGCGGCCAGACGTTTGTCGCGCCGTCCATCACGGTCACCGATGGGCACGCGGCGGTGTATGCCGCGTTGTTCGGTGATCGCATGCGTTTGCCGCTGGATCGGCACCTGTCACGTAAGGTCACGGGCGATCCACGTGGTCTGTGTCATCCGTATCTCGCGATGCACCTCGCGGCGGGCCAGACGACTTATGCCTCGCAACATGTGAAAGGTAATCTGTTCTATCGCGGCGTGCTGCTACAGCGCCCCGTGTTCCTTGGTGACTCGCTCTACACCACCACCAAGGTGGTGGGTCTGAAACAAAATAAAGCCAAAGCCGGGCGCGCCGCCACCGGCATGGTGGCGCTTGAAATGACCACAGTGAATCAGCGAGACGAAGTCGTACTGCATTTCTGGCGGTGTCCCATGATTGCTTGCAAAGACCCTGCGGCTTTGACTGGGCATAACGATAACTTTGATTGGATGAAAAACACGTTCTCAATCGAGGAGCTGACTGGCGCGTTACCACAGCAGTGGAACCTCGCGCCGCTCGCCAGTGATCTCACGGGTTTAAAGTCACCGACCGTGGCCGCGGGAGACGTGTTCGAAATCGCCCCCAAAGACACCGTGACCTGTGCGCCCGAGCTCGTGCGAATGTCGCTCAATATCGCCTACACCCATACCGACGAGACACGGAGTTATCTGGGCCAGCGCCTGGTCTACGGGGGGCACACGATATCGCTCGCCCTGGCGCAGATCGGGCGCGCGCTGCCCAATCTGCTGCACATGGTGGCCTGGCGCCATTGTGATCACCTGGGCCCCGTGCTTGAAGGCGATTTGATCAGCAGCCGTTTCACGGTGGTGAGTTGTCATCCCGTGCAAACCGGGGGCACGCTTTATGACCTGTCCGTAGAGGCTTCTGCGCACCGCAAGAACAAGAATGGCGAGATGCTAGGCGAGAAGGTACTCGATTGGGGCTTGGTGGTATGGGGAGCTTGAGACGTCACATGGATCGCACAAGCCGCATGCGGATACCTCGAATTTTCAGTTGAACGGCGGGGCCTCGGCTTTCTTCTTGGTGCCCTGTTTGTGCTTGATAGTTACGCTTGACATATATAGGTGTACGGAGAATGATGGCTTTCGATGGCAATCAAAACGTGGGCTTGTAACAGAACGGAATTGATATTCAACGGCGGTAGTCCCGATATTGTTCCTCGCACCCTGTTGAAGCGAGCGCACGGGAAGCTTCTTATGCTGCATGCCGCAGTGGATTTGCGTGATTTACGGGTACCCTCGGCGAATTGCCTTGAGAAGCTCCACGGCGACCGCGCCGGGCAATACAGCATCCGGATCAACAACCAATACCGGGTTTGTTTTTCGTGGCGCGGCGGCGATGCCTACCAAGTTGAAATCGCGGACTATCACTGAGGAACTGATACCATGCGCGCGCCCATCCATCCCGGCAAAATTCTTAAAACTGAATTTTTGGACGAACTCGGACTCACCGCTTATGCGCTGGCCAAGGCGCTTCGCGTGCCCGCGAACCGTGTCACCGGGATCGTCAATGGTGATCGTGGCATCACGGCGGATACCGCGCTGCGCTTGTCCCGGTACTTTGGCACGAGTCCGGAATTCTGGCTGAACCTTCAAGCGCACTACGATCTTTCCGTCGCCAAGCGGACTCTCGGCCAGAAGATCGAGCGGGAAGTGCCCGTCATGACGGCGGCGTAGGTACCTCACGCCGCACTCCGGTGATACCCTCTGTGAGCACGAAGCCAATGCCATCGAACTTGCGAACTTGCCGCGTTGGCCGGATGCCGGCACAAAAGCTCACAGACTTGCCGTATGCCCGCCGTCCACCGTCATCAGGTTGCCATTCATATAGCGTGACGCATCCGAGGCCAGGTAAATGAGCGCGCCATCCAGCTCCGAAGGCTCGCCGAAACGCTGGGCCGGGATCCGACTGCGTAGTCGCTCGCCAGCCGGTGTCTGCAACCATTCATCGTTCATCTCGGTCGTGAAATAGCCGGGCGCCAAGGCATTCACGCGAATGCCAGAAGACGCCAGATCCACGCACAAGTCGCGGCCCAGATTGATCAAGCCCGCCTTCGCAGCGGAGTAAGGCGCAAGATGCCCGATCGCGCGGATGCCAAGAACAGACGCGATATTGATGATGCTCGCGCCGCGCTTATCGGCCAACCGGCGCTTGATCACTTCTTGTGCGAGAACCCAGGGGCCACGCAGATTGGTCTCATACACCGTGTCCCACTGCTCGTCCGTGAGCTTCTGCGGCGCTTTCGGGATCGCAATACCAGCGTTGTTGACCAGCACATCGATCGGCGCAATCGCTTCAACCGCCGCCACGCAGGCGCGAATATTCTCGCGCTCGCGCACGTCCAACGCATAAACCTCGCAGCGCCCGCCCTCCGCACGCAACTCCACTGCCAGCGCTTCCAGCTTGGAAGTCCCGCGCGAACATAGCGCGACTCGCGCACCTGCCCTGGTCAAGGTGCGGGCAAAATGGCGGCCAAGGCCGCTGGACGCACCGGTGACCAGAATATGTTTGGCGGACAGATCGAACACTGAAGTCAAAAACGTTTTCGGATCCATGGATTCCCTCGTGTATGCAAACCTAATTTAGTCGTCCCTGATCCGCCGAGTGACCGCGTCGTCGCGAATCTGAGTATCCGCGCGAGCGGGTCTACTCACTGTTGAGCTTCGCAAGCTCACCCCAACCTACCCGATCGGGTCAAGCTCACCCCAACAACCCGATCGGGTTTCGTGTCTGCGCGCGATTTTGCAAGCTTTCGCCCCGCTCAGCGGGCAGCGTGTTCAAGGTAGGTTGGGGTGAGCGCCGCGAACCCCAACATCCATTATTCGCCGAATCACCGCGTCGTCGCGAATCTGAGTATCCGCGCGTGCGGGTCTACTCACTGTTGGGCTTCGCAAGCTCACCCCAACCTACCCGATCGGGTCAAGCTCACCCCAACAACCCGCTCGGGTTTCGTGTCTGCGCGCGATTTTGCAAGCTTTCGCTGCTCAACCCACAAATCTTCCAAAATCATCTCGCCACAATGCGAGCAGTTCCCTATTTCCACCGCGCAGAATGCTTTTTTCAGGGACGACTAATTTAAACCTAGAAACCGAAGTTGACCGTTTAGAGATGTGAGCCAGCGTATGACTGGATTGAGGGTTGTCGTTCAAACCTGCGTCACTTTAGGGTGACCGTCGCTACGCGATGCGCCGATTAACTGAAATCTCTAGGATAATCGCTCCGGGCTTTCCAGGAAGACGGAATGAAATCGGCCCGCTCAACGCGCGCCAGTATTTAGCGCGCTAGGTTCAAAATCCTTCTGATCAACCCCTTTCGGATTGGTGATGGTGACCATCTGCAAGGTCGTGCAGTGTTTGTTCTGCAGATCGATGGCCGCAGAAGAATCCAGCATCGGCACCCCACTGCCCTTATTTTCAGCCAGATGATAATCCGGGTGCGCCACGCCAGCCATCAGCAACTTCCAGAGCACCCCACCGCGGTCGTAGACCTTGCTGAAGATCGGCATGCTGGTTTGCGCATCCACATAGAAAACACGCTTGGATAACGGATGATCATCGCGCCGCGGCTTGCCTTCGAGAATATAGGCACGGCGTAACTGCCAGGTCACCTTCGGGAAACAACCGGATTGGCCGGTGAAATCGACAAAGTGGTAATCGTAGTGCCGCGCCTTGCGGGGGGAATGTTCAAGCAGATCGTGCCGGTACATCGGCAGCAGAATATAGGTAGCACCGCGGAACGACCATTCCATGTCTTTCAAACGTCCGGAGTAGCCTAGAAAATCTTCGATCATGAGGTCGCTACCCAGGAAGGAATCGGTGCGCGCGGTGGTCGCCACTCGACGCACTCGGCGCAGATTCGGCACGTACATCCAACCCTGTTCCTCGGCGTTGTCATCACTGTTGTAGTAAATGAGTAGCTTGGTGCCTTCGACATCGGTCGGATCTTCTGCTTCCAAGGTGATAGCGCTGTAGATGGCGTAGGGGTTCCTTTCGAATGCGGGGAGCGGTTCGTTCACATGCCGGAACATGTACCGCATGCCCTGCGCATTGAAGGTCAAGGTGCGTTCTATGCTCTGGCTGTGCATGTCGCGATAGTCCCAATACATCTCAGGAATCGTCACACTGTCCGCGCCAAAGGCATAGCGCATGTTCCAGGCGAGGCGCTCGCCGGCACGCGGATCATCAACGCTCAATTCGCCCGGAAACGGTCGCCCGGCGGTGTAGTTCAAGATCTCACTAGGCTTCGAGCCAAGCGTCGTCTGGCCCTCATACTGCTGGGTCGCGGTCACAAAATTCGGATGCGGATCGAAGGACAGCGGCTCACCGACGGTGATGGTGTACCAGCCTTGCGCGATGAGATCCGCCAAGTCTGGATCGAGCACCTGCCGATACTGATCCAGACCTTCGGCGCTGATCACGGTGCCAGGCGGCGGCGAAAGCTCCTGGATTTGGACGAGATCAAGATCGAAATCGCCTGCCAGCGCCGGGATCGTCAACGCCACAAGCATCAAACCGGAAATGAGGTGGACCATGTTGGACCGGGATCGGGAGGAAGAACTTAAGGCCATGGATGAATTTTCTCTTCTGAATTGCCACGTCGCTGCGTCAACGAGGGAGAGTCGACCATTCGCGCGCAGCGCCACCTCCAGACGTTACAACGCCAGCGAGGACAATGAATAAAACTTTTTAATCGCAGGCAAGGCCAAGGTCAAGGACGCCATCATCAGCGAATGCATCGGGCGCCCTTGTTCAATACATTGCAGAAAATCCTGCACATCGACGAGTTCAACTTCAAGATCTTCGTAGGTGTCCAGTTTGGGTTCGGCCACCTTACGACAACCCGTGCCCAGAAACACATGCATCCGGTTGTCTTGTAACCCGGGGTTCGGATAGTGGTGGCCGAGGTAGGTCAGCCGGCTCACGCCATATCCCGTTTCTTCCATGAGTTCGCGGCGCGCCGCGCTCTCGGGGGTCTCATCTTTGTTCTCTGGGTCGAGCGTGCCACCGGGAAACTCGTAGAAGCGCCGTTTGGCGGCGTGACGGTATTGATTGACCAGCACAATCTTGCCGTCGTCCGTGAGTGCGACCACATTCGCCCAGTCGACGAACTCCATGACGTAGTACGCCGGCATGATCCGTTCGTTCGGAAGCGCGCAGCGATCTTTGCGGAAACGGAAATACGGATGGCTGAACAATTCGTCCGAACTCAAAACCTCCCAGGAGGTCAGGCGCTGTTTCGGATCTGGGGTATCAGTCATGGTGATCCTATACAAGGTTGTTCAGCAACGGGTTCTGCGCGGGCGAGATCAGGTTTCAACACCACCGACGAAGTTTCCGTCCGCTGAGTGGATGATAGCCCATGCAGCCATGGTGCGAATCCCTGGGTTCTGATCTTTAAGGAAAGTGCTGAGTTCAGGCACGGTCGAGGCGTCGCGTCGGTGGCCTATTAGCCATAAGGTCTGCAGGCGAACATCGGCATCCGTGTGCGCCAGTCCCCACTGATAAAGAAACCCGGCATCCCCACCGTTCCAGCCCCAGGATTCAAGCAGTCGCGTCGCTGTATCAGCCGGCAACGGGCAGCAGGTAATCAGGGTTTTAGTCACCTCGCGCGCTACCGCGAGCGGCAGGCGCCGAATCGCGCCAGCCATGACCGTCGCCTCCAGCGGCTTGCCATACGCGATTACGTTAATGAGCTTGGCGATCGCCACGTCGTCCTTAAGACCCGCGCTGCTGGCGATGGCAGCCAGCTTTACTCTACCGTCGAGGTCCTCGCTCGCCATCTGCGTGAGCGCGGCTTTAGAGGCAGCCGTATCGATGTGGCCCAGGGACGCCGCCGCGACTTCGCGTTCATCACTGGTCTCGCCTGCATGCGCGATTGCGATGACCTCGCGCCCTATTTCGGCGCCATGGCCGTTCGAGGCCAGGGCGTAATAACCATAGGCACGAACGGTGGGCATTTCTTGTGGATTATCGGTGATGCGATGGACCGCTGCGTTGACCTCGTCGGTGTCGATCGTCGAGAGGGCTTGCAATGCGTTCTTTCGGACGTAGGCCTTATCCGAGGACAGTGCCTCAATAAGCACATCTTCGAGATCCCCGCGCGGCGTCGCCGCAAGAGATTCGATCATCAGGGTCAAGGTCACGCTGTCCTGCTCGGCCACCCGCATGATCATATCGACCCCGTTCGGATGGTTCGTGCTGAGCAGGGTGTCGATCGCCGAGCGCTTGATCACGAAATCATTCGATGCCGCATACTTGGCCAACAGATCTAACGCTGCTTTGTCGCCGGTCTCCACCAGCGCACCCGCCGCGAGGATCTGGTCGTACACATCCTCGGAGGTGAGCTGACTGCGCGCCACGCGGATCGCGTCGTGGAGGGCGGTATCCGTTGGCGGCCGCTCATTCGCGCGGAGCGATCCGCTGATCAAGATGCTTAGAAGCAGGACTGCAGCGATTTTTTTCATAGCGGGTTTCCAGCAAATTAAAAGAATCTGTGCCCGTTAGAGCCCCTCTCGAGACACTCGTTCCCCCTGCCTAGTACCGTCACCGAGAAAGCCTTGCCTTTATGCACAGTAGGCTCCATAAAAAACGGGCCGCTGATGCGGCCCGCCTATTAAACAACGCAATCTAGGTGAGGAGCAAACCGCTTAGCGGCCTTCCGTCAGATAGTTCACATCAAGGGTCTTCTTCACATCCTTCAGCTCGGTGTCGGGATTGGCGATTCCACGGCAGGGCACCAAGGTGCCGCGATTGTTCTGGAGGTCGATCACATTGATGCTCTGGAAGGAGCTAACCTTCAGACCATCCGGCGTTGGGACGCCGCCAAAGTCGCCCGTCGCTTGCGCCTTGAACTGCGGATCGTCGGTGAACGCCTTCGTCAACTGCCACACCTTCCACAGCACGTTGGCCTTGTCGTAGCTGTTGGCGTAATAGCATTCACCCGATTCACGATCAGCCGTCAGGAACTTCTGCGAATATGGGTGGCTAGAACGTTTCGGCGTTTGCTTGATGATGTCCACTTTGCGCAGCGCCCAATCGTCCAGCGGGATCCAGCCATTCGGGCCGTAGTAGATCGTGTGCGTGTTGCGCGATCGGGCTACCGCCAGCATGTTGGCGGTCCCCACATATTCCCACTCGTGCTCTAGCGGGCGACCGTTGAAGCAATAAAAATCTTCAAGGGTGTGGTCCGTACCGAGTAGCGAGTCGGATTTCACTTCCACCGAGATACGGCGGACTCGACGCAGGCTTGGAATGTACGCCCAGGAATCGTCTGATTTGCGCGGATCATCATAGCGCAGGATGAGGAACGCGGTGCCGGCAATGTCGAAGGGTGCGGTGAAGCCCGTGTATTCACGGAATTCAGTGTTCTTGGCAAAGCCTTCGCCGTTGTTCACTTTATAACCGGTTTCCGGCAGGTCGGAACGATGTGAAAACATCACCCGCTGGTAGGGGCCGGTCAGCACACGCTCAAAGCTGCCACCGCCGGTATAGAACGACGCGTATTTACCGCCCTGGTCAGTCATGACGTCATGACCTGAATGCTCGCCGCCTGCGCGGACCCACACCCAGTGTATTTCACCGACGCGTATGCCATCGTTTTGCCAGCGGAAATTAAAGTTCCACGCCATCTTCGAGCCGTCTTCCTTGCTGCCCGGCGTGAAAGTGGCCGGGTCAAATGGACGACCGGCGGTGTAGTTTTCCATGGCGCCGTCAGCAGCAATGGTGGCCTGACCCGCGAATTTTTCGGTCGCCGCTTTGTAGACGTCTGGCGGCGAAATGTCGCCCGCGTCCTTGATCTTCATGTCCATGCCTTCGAAGATCACTTGGTCGGCTAATTCGGGCGGAATGAAGGGGCGGATCAGATCAGCCTTATCGAAGGTGATGGTATCCCCATCAATAAACTGAGGGGTCGCGCCCTCGTTAGCCTTGACCCAGGCCAGGAAGTCTTCAGGGGTCGCCGCGCCGGCCACCAGCGGTTGCGCGGCAATCGCGGCCATTACGGCGCAGCGGATAGATTTATGCATAGTAAGCTCCTCGCTCTCTCCTAGCTATTGAGTGCCCCTCCAGCTGGAATAAGTTCCAGCTGGAGGGGCGCGTGATATATCTCGTTCCTAGAACTGATACTTCAGTTGGAAAAATAACTCGTCGTTGTTACGCAGCGCACCGATGCCTTCGCGTGCCACACCGAATACCGATTGCTGCGCAAAAGTGTCATTGCCACTGCCTTTGCCGCCCTGGATGGGTACCACAAATGTGGAGAACGGACCGGAATCATGCCGGAAGTTCTCGTTGCCACCCCAAATGGTGTGGAGACCACCCTTGATGGACCAGTGGTTATCAATCTTCCACTCGGTGTTGAAGCCGGCCACCCAGGAGTTTGAGGCCTCTTCCCACACCAGGAAGCCGATCGGGGTCACCCGATCGCGCATGTAGTTGGCGATGAAGAAGAAGGTGGCGATGAAGTTGTGCTCATCGGTATAGAAACCGGTGTGCTTGTCCCCTTCATGATCGATGTACCAAGTGTCGAAGAGCTGGGTAGACAGGAAGAAGGTCCGGTTCTTGTTCAGCCATTTGATCCAGGTGGGACGGTCAATACCGATCGACCAACGCATCACGTCGCTTTCATCTACCCAGTTAGCCTTGCGCGTGTTGTTCACGAGCTCGTCCAGGGTAATCGAAGATTCGACGCGAAGTACGGTGCCGGTAAGGCTTTCGAAGTAGTCGAAAGACATGCCGGTGGTATTCGAACGCTTGTACTGGATGTCTGTCTGGCCGCCGAGCACTGAAAAGTTCTGAGCTCCGCCTGTCCAGAAAAGGCTCGCATCATTTTGCGCAATGGCCTGTCGTGCCAAGGCTCCGCCCGCCGTATTGTTCTGGGCGATCGTATTGATTGCGTCCTGGGGATCCATCACTCGAATGGGGATATTCCCCTGGGCTGGATTCGCCCGCATTTCTGCCAGACCGAAGATCAACGCGTCATTGGCGGCGCCCACGTTTCCGTTAAATCCGCTGACAGCATTCACGTTCACACTGTGGAAACGGAAGATCGGAGTGTCCTGATAACCGTTGTAGTTCGTAAATGCAAAATGCACTTCACTCAAACGAAACTCCCAACGGACGCCGCCTTCAGTGTGGTCAAAGGACCAATCCGGGCGATCTTCCAGATTCAACCCGACGGGCTGGCCGAAACCAGACGGCAAACGGGGATCGTTCGGACCTTGGGCGCCGCAGATATCGGCTGCCGTAACACCAGGTAGATTAACCGAGTTCACCCCTAAGCAAGGTTCCACCGAGAAGAACGTATTGAACGCCGCGAAGGTCGATTTTTCCTTGGCGAACGGATGTGCCCAACCGGCGCCCGGATTGCCTAAGCCGACCGGTTCGAACTGATCGAAGTTCCACAGGAACTGGATCGCGTTGTCGGTGGTCGGGCCTAGGTCACCAAACTTCCATTGCGCCGAAGCCATCCATTGCGGGATGCGGATGTCCTCAAAGGAGTCAAAGAAGAAATGCTGGCCGAAATCGACCGGATTAACGATATCTTGCAGACGGAAGAAGTCCGTCTTCCCCCACACGATTTGCTGCTTGCCGACGCGGAACCACCAGTCGCCCACCGTCGCGTCCGCGTAGAGTTCGCGAAACGGATAGATGCGGCGGTTGGAGTCCGTGTTGTTCATCGCAACGTCCAACGGATCGTTATCGACATTCAAACAGCGCGTGCAGTCGAGTTCCATGCCACTCGTGACGGACACGACCGGGAAGCCCGATTGGCCGGCACCGCCAGGGTTAAACGCGGTGGCTGTACTGAATTTCGAGCCATTTGCCGCTCGACCGAAAATGGCCTCGAAATTTCCCGACAACCAAGCCTCGTTCTGCAGTCCCTGGGTCACAATCTTCGAGATACCGCCAGTACTGAATTGTGCGTGGCCGTCAGACGCCGTCACACCGGTTGAGCCCAGCAGATAGTCAAAGCCACCAAACCCAACCGGATCGTTCTGAAAGTTGAAGGTGTTCCCGAGGTAGGAAGGCTTAGTGCCCCCGCGACCCCGATCGCCACTTAAGGAATCACCATAGTAATAAGCGGCATCGAATTCGGGCCGCACCACAGTGACGAACGATAAGGTATCGAACACACCAACATCCGTGTAATTCGCGGACGCCTCGATCTGGAGGCGTTGAATCCACTGATTCAGGTACTGATCGCCATTACCGACGGTCGCGCGTGCCTCACTCGAAATGAACCCGTTAATTTCAACTTCACCACCAAGCGCATCGATCGTGATACGCGCTTCCGCCGGCGTGCTCACCACGAGCGCCGAGGTCAACGCGTAAGCGCCAATTGATAGAGCGCGTAAAGTGCGTTTCATCGCGTTATCTCCCATAGTTTCCCCCTTCTATAACGCAGTGACCGGCCTCTCCGAGCCCAAGTCGCTGCAATCTCTCACCATTAATATGGATCGACCCTCGTGGCGAGGCTGACGAAATCGGTTGCGATCCCTCATCCCCTGCGCCGGTCGTTGGTCTCGAATTCCTGCGTGCGCGTCGTCATCACGAACCGGCACTTTCCCCCAGCCGGTCGGTTTCTGCGCATTGCCATGCACTCGGGCATGGCCTGACGAGCCTTCGGTTGCGGGTGAGTTTGCCATAGGTGTTGTATCCGGTAAACATTTTTTTCAATATCTCGCCCCTTCTACTCGATTTAGTGGTGACTTTCCAACTTTCCTACCCTTTTTCACGTTGGCGCCGTGTCCTTATTCGTCTTCCGCGTTCAGTGCGGAACACCTGTACTCGGTTGCGGGAAGTGCGCGATGATTAGGCGTGAGCGTAGAAACCTCAGTTTGAGAACGTGAGCGCGCGTATGGCTGGATTGGCGTGGGTCGTTCAAATCTGCGTCACGTTATGGGTGAGCGCCGCTACGCCGCGTGTTCAACGGGGGTTTTTAGGTTGATAGAGATTGGTGTGTTCCACAACGGGGCGAGCGACCTGCCCCCTATCCGCACCGCGGATGGCACGGTCTGCAATGACGGCTCACTCGCCGAAGTGCATGCTGCGGCACAACGCACCATCGTCAATCAAATCCGCCAAGGCATCCTCGCGGATACCTTGGGCTTCGATTACTGGTTCCAGACCGAGCACCATTTCCAGCCGGAAGGCGCGGAGATGAGTCCGAATCCACTGGCCAGCGAAATGGCCATCGCGGCCAACACTCGCCATATCCGGCTCGGCCAGGCGGCCAACATCATCACCTGGCATCACCCCGTGCGGCTGGCGGAGATGGCGGCGATGCTGGATGTCGTGAGCGGTGGCCGAGTAGAGGTGGGGGTGGGTCGCGGCTATCAGCCTCGCGAGAACGAAGTGCTAGGCAAGCCTTACGGCTCAACCATTCAAGATCAAGAACGAAACCGGGTCGCGTTTGCCGAGGCACTGGATATTCTCATCAAGTGCTGGACAGAGCCCTCGTTCTCCCATCGCGATGAATTTTTCTCGATTCCGCCCCGCTACACGAAATGGAACCACAAGCAGACGATCGCCTATTTCGGCATGGACAAAGTCGAGCGCAGAGTGGACGAAATCCTGAAGCTCGGCGGCCCAGACATGTATTCCGCCGGCAATCCCGTGCTTGCGACCACCACCACGCTGAAAGAAATCAGCGTGTTTCCACAACCGCTGCAAAAACCCTACCCGCAATTGTGGGAACCGCTGACCAGCCCACGCTCCATCCATTTTGCGGCGGAAAAAGGCGTAAATGGGTATTTCATTATCGAACCCACCCCGCGCCTCAAACAGAACGTGGAACTGTATTACGAAGCGGCGGAGCAAGCCGGCTGGCCCGATCGATTAAATCGCGGCCGATTCAAGTATGGCTGGGACGCCGAGAAGCGCCGCGGCATCGTGACCTGCCGCTACATTCATCTGCTGCTGCCAGGAATGAAGCGTGAGCCCGAGCTTGCGCGCTTCAAACTGGCGCTGGAAGTGCAATGGGACTATTACGGGCCGTTTGGCTTTGCCGCCCTGCTGGCCGCGACCGGCGATGAGTTTCTCGACCTGCGCACGAAGATCCAACCCGAATCGCTGCTGCAGAAAGAAGTCGCCTTGTTCGGCACGCCGGACGAAGTCGTGGCGCAAATCATGCGCATCAAGGAAGACGTGGGGTATGAAGACTTCATGTTTCATTGCTGGTTCGAGCTGGCCGGCTTCAAGGGACCGGAAATCGAAGACCAGATGCGCTACTTCGCCGAGACCTGCATGCCACTCCTGCACCGCGCCTGCGGCGGGCGACCGCCACGCCGCGAGGCCTTCGAAGTGCCGTCCTTTGATGATGTGCGGCGCTGAAGCGGAAGGGTAAGACTGCGCCGGCAACAACGGCGTGGGGGCTGGAAACGCATGGCGACCTGACTGACTGAAAAGCCCCGCCGCTGCAGAGGCTAGCCAGTGGCGCCAAGGGGACTCACAATACGCGCTGCCATTCCCCTTAATGAAAGCGCATCGATGACTGAACTTACGCCAGAATATTTCCGCAAGGCTTGTGGCTACTGGGCCACCGGCGTTTCCATCGTGACCACTCGCGATGTCGATGAAACCCCCTATGGATTGACCATGAACGCGGTCACCTCTTTGTCGCTGACGCCGGCATTGTTCATTGTCTGTGTGGACAATAAGTCGGACACCTTGGAGCCCATGAAGCGCAGCGGTGTGTTCTGCATCAATGTGCTCAGCGCCGGTCAGCAGGATTTATCGAACAATTTCTCCAAAAAAAGTCCCAATAAGTTCGAGGGCGTAGGTTTCGAGCGCGGCAGCACGGGCTCGCCCATGTTGGATGGCCGCCTGATGGCGATCGATTGCCAGGTAACGGCGGTGCACCCCGGTGGGGACCATCATATTTTTGTCGGCGAAGTCCGCGCTGTCACCTTCCCGGATTCCGACGCGATCGAACCGCTGCTCTATTACCGCGGACGCTACACAGGGATCTTGCCCTGAAATTCGCCATTGCGGCGCCCAATAATCCTGGCCAAAAAACGGGGGTTTACTTGTACCCGCGCCATGCTTATTGGTATGTTACGCGGCCGCAAAACGCGGGTTGGCGGTAATTTTGAGCACGCATTTTTGCGCGGTCCCGCCTGCTCACAGCATTCATCATTCATCATCCTGCAGGGCAATGACCCATGACTATTGATCGCAATCGGCTACTCGGCACGCTGGCATTCACCGCCTCAATCGGCCTCGGCGCCGCACACGCGGCGGACGAAGCGCTGGTCGATCAACGTGCCCCGCTCGTGATCGATTTCCTCGATGGCGCCTACGTGTCCGGGGCAGGCGGCATCGTGGTGACTGGCGCACACGGCCTTCTGGGGCTCTTGAAAATGAACGGCCAGGGCGCGGAATTCACCCGCTACCCAAACATTCCGAACGAAGATTTCACGGCACTGGAACGCTGGTCAGACACTGAAGTTCTGCTCGGCACGTCTGACGGTAAGGTCTATCTGTTCGACGGCAAGACGGCGACGGAAGTCGGGAAAATTTCCGAGTTCAACGAACCAGTCCTCGATATCGCGGCCGCGAATGGCACCGCTTGGGCCGTCGGCGGCCGCGGGATGCTCGCGAATACAAAGGACGGTAAAACCTGGTCACCGGTCGAAATCCCCGAAGTGACACAGCCGCAAATGACCTTCCCGGGCACCGAACCGGGCGAATGGTACTTCGGGGTCAGCAACTTGAAGATGGACAGCCTGGTGCTCAACGCTACGGTGGGTGGCAAACCCGTCGTGCTCGATACCGATTACACCCTGTACCCAGATGAAGGCTTCATCCAGTTCATTACGACGTTGGATACGGCCCCGCCGCCCACCATCGACTTCAAGTTTGCCCCTGGGCCAGCCTTTCGCCCAGGCGACGTGTCATGGAACGTGGCGCTGTTCGACGGCACCAAGCTCACCATCGCCGGTGAGTTCGGCATGATTCTGCAAACCACTGACGGTGGCCAGAATTGGATCCGGCGTGATTCGCTCCTCACGCCCCTAGAGCCCGAACCGCCGTACTGGATCGCGGGCACGCAGAAGGGTTCGAATATTTACCTAGCCGGTGCGGCAGGGGTAATGCGAGCGAGCACCGATGGCGGCGCGACCTGGGCTCAATTGCCGGCGCCGAGTGCCGAGGGCGTGTTCGGCGTCGCTGTCACGAGTGCCGGCCAGCCGGCAGTGGCGGGCGCGGTGGGTCTTATTGGCATTCTGAACGGTCCCGAATGGACCATCGCTGATCGCAGCGAGCTGCAGCTCTTGTCCTGGATCAGAACCCCGGTGGAGATGCCGGATGGGAGGCTGGTGATGTTGGGTGGGCGCGCGACAGTCATCGCTTTTAAGGATGGCAAATGGGCCCGTGTTCCCGTCGCTTTCAAATAAGCGGGCGTCGTCGCTATCGTCGCCTACCATGGCGGGAGAGTTGGGTCAGCTACACCTCGGCCTGGCGGAAGCAACTCACCAAGTGATCGTTCACCATGCCCGTTGCCTGCAGGTGGGCATACATGACGGTGGAGCCCAGGAACTTGAATCCACGCCGCTTCAGATCTTTGGCCAGTGAGTCCGACTCTGCTGAGGTGGCGACGACGTCTGCCATCGTACGTGGACGATTGACTCGCGGTTGGCCGTTCACGAATGCCCAGAGGTAATGCTCGAAGCGGCCGAACTCCGCTTGCACTTCGAGAAAACAGCGGGCATTGGAAATAGCCGCTGAGATTTTGGCTCGATTGCGGATAATGTTCGGGTTATTCATCAGCGCTTCGATGTGGTGCGTATCGAAGCAGGCGACTTTTTCCGGCTCGAAATTCGCGAAGGCTGCGCGATAGCCCTGCCGTTTGCGCAACACCGTGAGCCAGCTCAAACCCGCTTGCGCGGCTTCAAGGGTCAGGAATTCGAACAGGATGCGATCGTCGTGGACTGGCACGCCCCACTCCGCATCGTGATAGGCGATCATTTCAGGCTTGTCGCCAGCCCATGCGCAACGACTGATCGGTGCCATGCTGCTGCTCATGAGAAAATGATCTCCACCGGTCTCAACGTTCGCTCAGCGCGGCGGCAATCGACTGGCCGCATCGAGACGAATGCATTCGCCATTAAGATACGAATTCTCGACGATGTGTGCGGCCAGCTTGGCGTATTCGCTCGGCATGCCAAAGCGCTTCGGGTATTCGAGCTGTGCTTCGATGCCAGCGCGGATCTTATCCGATAGCCCTTTGACCATCGGGGTTTCGAACAGGCCCGGCGCGATGGTCATGCAACGAATGCCGTCTCGTGCCAAATCGCGCGCGATTGGCAACGTCATGCTCACCACGCCCCCCTTGCTTGCGGCATACGCGGCCTGCCCGGTTTGCCCGTCGTAGGCCGCGATAGAGGCCGTATTGATGATCACGCCGCGCTCGCCACTCGCGCCTTCGGGGGCGTTCTTGGTCATCTCGAGCGCTGCAAGCCGCAGCACGTTGAAGGTGCCGATCAGGTTGATATTGATGATCCTGACATAGTGATCGAGCGCATGAGGCTCCCCGCGACTGACCGTCTTGGCCGCCGTGCCGATGCCTGCACAGTTGATGCAGATATGCACCGCGCCGAAGCGGGTCATCACCTGGGTCAGCGCGGCTTTGACCTCCGCCTCGCTGGTGACGTCCACCCGGCAATACATTGCATTGGCCCCAATCCTGCTCGCCGCCACCTGGCCCAAGTCGTCATTAAGATCGAATAGCGCGACTTTGGCGCCCGCCGCCGCGAAGGCCTCGGCGCTCGCCTGCCCCAGACCCGACGCGCCGCCGGTGATCACGGCTACTTTCCCGTTGATTTGCATGGTGTGCTCTCGCTCGCAAAATTAAATCAGCTCAATCCCAACGGCGGTCGCTTCCCCCCCCCCGATGCACAGACTCGCAACACCGCGTCGCTTGCCCATGTCGCGCAAGGCGTGAATCAGGGTGACGATGATGCGCGCGCCTGAGGCGCCCACTGGATGGCCGAGCGCGCACGCACCACCGCGTACATTGACCTTTTCGTGCGCCAATTTGAGATCGTGCATGGCCGCCATTGCAACGACCGCGAAGGCTTCGTTGATCTCGTAGAGATCGACATCTGCATCGGTCCAGCCGAGACGCTGCATGAGTTTCTGGATCGCGAACACCGGTGCCGTGGTGAACCAGCCGGGCTCCTGGGCATGCGTGGCATGGCCCAGGATTCGCGCCAGAGGTACCTGACCGGAATGTGTAGCGTGGCGTTCGGAAGTCAGAATCAACGCCGCTGCGCCATCCGATATCGAACTCGAATTCGCCGCCGTGACCGTGCCATCTTTGGCGAATGCCGGACGCAGCTGCGGGATCTTGTCAAGCTTGGCTTTACCGGGTTGTTCATCGATTTCGATCCGCTTGGCGTCGCGACCGTTCATGACGTCGACTGGCGTAATCTCCGCCGCGAAGGCCCCCGAGGTAATCGCCTGTTGTGCCCGCTTCAGCGAGGTAATGGCGTAGGCATCTTGCGCTTCACGCGTGAAGCCGTACTTTTGCGCGCAGTCTTCGGCAAACGTGCCCATCAAGCGACCGCGCTGGTAGACATCCTCAAGACCGTCAATAAACATGTGATCGAGTATTTCGCCATGTCCAAGCCGCATGCCAACGCGCACTTTAGGCAGCAGGTAGGGCGCGTTGGACATACTCTCCATGCCACCGGCGACGATGACGTTCGCGCTACCCGCCATGATGGCGTCGTAGCCGATCATCACGGCTTTCATTCCCGAGCCGCACATCTTATTGACCGTGGTGCAGCCGACGCTGCGCGGAATGCCAGCGCCGATCGAAGCCTGCCGCGCTGGCGCCTGTCCGAGCCCCGCGGGGAGCACGCAGCCCATCAGCGTTTCGTCGACGGTGGCGGGATCGACTTTCGCGCGTTCAAGCGCCGCTTTGATGGCGGCGGAACCCAGCGCGGGTGCGGTAACCGAGGCTAAATCGCCTTGCATACCGCCCATGGGCGTGCGTGCCGCGCCGGTGATGACGACTGGATTGTGCATGTAAAAAATCTCCAGGATGTTTAAGGCCGTTCATAGTTTACCCCAGAGTCGTTGGCCGTGGCATCGGGAGGGCGCCGGGTCGCGCCTGCGCCAAGGAGTGCGCAGTCGCAAGACCGACCAGTCCGTCGCCCACGATCGGGGGATCCGCGTGCATGCTGAGCGGATGGGCTCGAGGCGAATAGTGGAGTGACAGAATATGCGCGAGGCGGTGAATGGTGCTCCAGTCGCGCCGGGAGATTCCTCGTCACGCCGCCTAGACTGCCCTAGGCCACCTGGGATATTTTCATCGCCGCCGAGAACTGGTCGCAGCGCTCGATAAAATCGTGCGCGGTTTTCGGCATCGGGACTCTGGCGAACGCAACCCACTCCATGATTTTTTTGCCCTCCCGAACGAGCTCCATCCCGCGGGTGACACAGAGGCTCCGTTCCTCTGCCGCGTTCACGCGCGGTTCGAACAAATAAAGCTCGTCGCCCGAGGCGACAAACTCCGGCCAGACCTCGAAGATCGCAGGATCCGTTTTCATGGTTTCGCTTTCGAGCTTGGCGGCCTTGGCGTAGGCGCTAACGCGTGCCGGCACGCCGGTAAATTGCGCCAGGTGACTGAAGGTCTGGACCAGCTTGCCTGCAATCTGATCGATGGCCGACATACACAACGCGACCTTGATGTAACGCGACGCGTAGAAATCGGCGATCGGCATGTAGAACGCTTTGAGCGGTTCGCCCCAGAGTTCATCCAGACCTTCTTCTCCGCTGAAGTGGAGCACTTGCTTGCCGAGGTCGAACGCCTCGAGAAAGCAGGTTTCGCACTCGCGCAGCAGTTCATTGTCGTAAGCGATTTCAATGCCACGCTGCTTGAGTTCAAAAATGATGTTGAAGATATCCGAACCGCGATTCAGCAATGCGCCCGCGAGCATGGCGGCGTTGACCCTTCTGCGATAGGGATCGGTTTGGCGGTCATAGGCGGCGCGCGCACTCTGGAGTTTATATCCCGGTGTATTGATCCCGGGTTCCGTGTGGTGGAAAACCCGTTTGGTCAGTTGATCGATCAGTTCCCGGCGGGCGACTTCCTCATTGGCCGGGACATCGTAATGGCGAATCCAGTAGCCATCGAAAAAAATGACTCTTTTGCCATCCAGTTGGCTGATCGCGCCATTCGTAGGCACGGCGAGCGCTTGGTCGACGCTGGGGGATCGAGGATGGGTGTCTGTCGTCATAACCATGGCTCTCAAGCTACGCGGTCGCTTTGCGCAAGATATCTACTTCCCGCTAGGCCAGCGTCCGACGCGGACCTGGCCCGTTCCACCCTGGGTGCCTCGGCGGGGCGCGTATGATACAAACATCGACTTACGGATCGATATCGATCACGGGCTCGATGGGATCTAGCGGCCGCGCCATTAAATCCTCATCCTCCGCGCATGGCTACTTGTGATATAAGCCCGCGACACACAGGCGCAAAAACCCAGTACCCAATGCACGACTCGATGCCGGGCAAAGCCACTCGTCGCGATGACTTACGTCATTAACAATTTCTCGCCGGGCCAAAACCCGCTGCCCGGCACCCCGTTCTCCAAACACTGAGACAACACCGAAAGGAATGCGCAATGGGTCCATTACAGGGCGTTAAAATCGTCGAGTTCGCGGGCATCGGCCCTGGCCCTCTGTGCGGCATGATGCTGGCCGATATGGGTGCAGAAGTTCTGCGTATCGATCGCAAAGTGCCGGTCAGTCACTACGCCGGCCAGAAGTTTGATTCCTACAATCCCGGACGCTTCGGGGTTCTCAATCGTGGCAAACGCTCGGTAACCTTGCATCTCAAGTTGCCGGAAGGAGTGGCGGCGGCACGCCGGCTGGTGGCGCAGGCCGATGCCCTGATCGATCCCTTCCGACCCGGCGTGATGGAGAAGCTCGGTCTCGGCCCTGCGCCTTGCCTGGCGGAGAATCCCCGCCTCGTCTATGGCCGCATGACCGGTTTCGGACAAGATGGCCCGCTGGCGCAGGCCGCCGGCCATGACCTGAACTACATCGGCATCTCCGGCGCCTTGCACATTATCGGGCGACCGGGCGAGAAGCCGGTACCGCCCATCAACTATGTAGGAGATTACGGCGGCGGTGCCTGTATGCTGGCCTTCGGGATCGCCTGCGGGCTGGTTGAAGCGCGCAGTTCAGGGCGCGGACAGATCATCGATACCGCCATGACAGAGGGCTCTGCGATCCTGGCGGCGATGATGTACGGCATGTTTGCACAGGGCGCGTGGCAGCCCAAAGGTCAGAACCGAATCGATGGCGGTGCCCACTTCTATGATGTTTACGAATGTCAGGACGGCAAGTATCTGACGGTTGCCTGCGCCGAACCGCAGTTCTACGAACTGTTACTCGACCTCATGCAACTCGACGACCCTGAATTGCGCACCGACCGCATGAACCCAGCGCGCTGGCCTGATCTGAAGGCACGTCTGGTCGTTGCTTTTAAGTCCAGGACCCGTGACGAATGGTGCGCCATCCTGGAAGGCACGGATGCTTGCGTAACGCCAATGCTCGATTTCGCTGAAGCGCCGCGCCATCCCCACAATGTTGCACGCAAGGCCTTCATTACATTGGATGGCGTCACCCAACCGGCGCCTGCACCGCGCTTCAGCCGGACCGTCCCGGAAGTGACCCGGCGTCCGCCTTTGGCCGGTGAAAACAACCGCGACGCGCTCCTCGACTGGGGTTTCAGCGAACCGGAGATCGCGGCATTACAGGCTTCGGGCGCGTTATAACTGCCCAAATCGAGGCGCACCAGGCCCTAGGAAAACGGTAATCCACAAACTGTTTGCGCAGTTCGAGCTTGCTTAAGCTTGCCCGTCGCCGTGTGCGGCAACTGCGCCGCGACCGGTGCGCCCAAGCACACTTTCTCGTGCTAGAGTCAGAAAATGCCCGCTCGCCTCCTGACTATCCGGCGCCCCGATGATTGGCACGTGCACCTGCGCGACGAGCGTATGCTGGCCGCAGTCCTGCCCGCGACCGCCGGCATCTTCGCCCGCGCCATCGTGATGCCTAACCTCCAGCCGCCGGTCACCACCGCCAAGGCGGCCGCGGCCTATCGTGCGCGGATTATCGCGGCGCTGCCGCGTGAGTCTCACTTCACGCCGCTCATGACTTGCTATCTGACCGACACCATCGATCCCACCGACATGGCGGTAGGATTCCGCGCCGGCATTTTCACGGCGGCCAAACTCTATCCCGCTGGCGCAACCACCCATTCGCAAGCCGGCGTCACCGCCATGCCGCGAATCCACCGCACCTTGGAGACCTTGCAGACGCTGGGGATGCCACTGCTCGTGCATGGCGAGGTGGTGGATGAGGAGGTGGATGTATTCGATCGGGAAGCGGTCTTCATCGAACGTGAGATGGTGCCTCTGCGGCGAGATTTTCCCGAGCTGAAGCTGGTGTTCGAACACATCACCACCCAGGAAGCCGTCGAGTTCGTGACCGAAGCGCCGGGTCCTACCGCCGCCACCGTGACGCCGCACCACCTCATGATTAATCGCAATGCGATGTTCGCCGGCGGGATCCGTCCGCATGCCTACTGCTTACCGGTCGCGAAGCGAGAGCAGCATCGATTGGCGCTGCGCCAGGCCGTCACTTCGGGCAATCCGCGATTTTTTTTAGGCACCGATTCGGCGCCTCATCTGCGCCACCTGAAAGAGCACGATTGCGGATGCGCCGGAGTCTTCAACGCACCGACCGCGATGGCGTGCTATGCGCAGGTTTTCGCGGAGGAAAATTGCCTTTCGCTGCTCGAGGGGTTTGCCTCGGTGTATGGTCCCCGGTTCTACGGCTTGCCCCTCAATGAAGATCGCATCGAACTTGCGCAAACTGCCGCTGCCGACCCCACCACAGAGTGGTTAACCCCTGACGGCGCGGTTCGAGTCTTCACCCCCCCTGGCGGCTTGTGCTGGCGTGTGCGCTCGATTGGCTAACGCGTGACCTCGGAACCTTCAGTGAGCGCGGCCGGCGAATTACTGGTCGCGCGCGACCGCCGACATCTCTGGCACCCGTATAGTGCTGTAAACGGGCCGACGCCTTTGTTCCCCGTGGTCTCTGCCTCGGGCGTACGCTTGCGCCTCGCCGACGGCCGCGAACTCATTGATGGCATGTCGTCGTGGTGGTCGGCAATCCACGGTTACAACGTCCCCGAACTGAATACTGCGGCGGCGGCCCAACTGGCCCGCATGTCGCACGTGATGTTCGGCGGTCTGACCCATGAACCGGCTATCGCGTTGGCCGAACGGCTGGTCGAGATGACGCCAGTGGGGCTCGACACGGTGTTCTTTGCCGACAGTGGATCGGTCGCCGTGGAGGTCGCGATTAAAATGGCGCTCCAGTTTTGGGCCGCGCGCGGCCAGCCACAGCGCCAACGCCTATTGACGATTCGGGGTGGCTATCACGGGGATACGTTCGGCGCGATGTCCGTGTGCGATCCGATGACGGGCATGCATAAACTTTTCCAAGGTGCGCTCGCCGCGCAGATTTTCGCGCCGCGTCCCGAGTGTCGGTTTGACGGCACCTGGGATGATCGCGACTGCGACGAATTCGAGCAGCTGATTGGTCATCACGCGCCCGAATTAGCGGCCGTCATCCTGGAGCCGATCGTGCAAGGTGCTGGCGGCATGTGGTTCTACCATCCTCGCTACCTGCAGCGGATCAGATCCCTGTGCGATCACCACGGTCTGCTGTTGATTGCGGACGAGATCGCCACCGGTTTCGCACGGACGGGGAAATTGTTTGCATGCGAGCACGCCGCCATTACGCCCGACATCCTGTGCGTCGGAAAAGCGCTGACGGGCGGCTACATGACACTGGCGGCAACCCTGGCGACGCGAGAAATCGCCGAGACGATCGCCGGTGCCCCGCCGGGCGTATTCATGCATGGCCCCACCTTCATGGCCAATCCGCTGGCCTGCCAGGTCGCGCTGGCAAGCATTAATCTTCTGCTTGATAGCCCTTGGCAAGCCCGGATTTTGCGCCTAGGCGCGTTGCTTGCCGAAGGGCTCGAGCCCTGTCGCGCACTGGCTCAGGTGGCAGATGTGCGAGTGTGTGGCGCAATTGGCGTGGTCGAGATGACTCACCCTGTCGACCTCTGCACGATGCCCCACGCGTTCGTCGCGCGCGGCGTGTGGGTGCGACCCTTCGGTCGACTAGTCTATGTCATGCCGCCTTTCATCATTGACGAGCAGGACTTGCGAACACTCACGACGGCGATCGTGGAGGTCGTGTCGAACAGCTAACCGTGGGTGATGGATCAGTATCGCCGTTTCTTTAAGCTCGATAAGCGGCGGCGAGTGTCGCCACCGCCGGATAGGTGATTCTGCCATCACAAACATTTAACCCATTGGCCAAGTGCGGATCGGCGCTAAGCGCGCGTGAGTACCCGTGGTCGGCGAGTTTGAGCACGAATGGCAAGGTGGCATTGTTGAGTGCCTGTGCGGAGGTCCGAGGCACTGCACCCGGCATGTTGGCCACGCAGTAATGAATCACGTGATCGACCACGAAGGTCGGCGCCGAGTGCGTGGTCGGATGACTCGTCTCAGCGCACCCGCCCTGGTCGATCGCGACGTCCACAATGACCGAGCCGGGTTGCATCAGGCCGAGCATCTTGCGCGTGATGAGCTTCGGCGCCGCGGCGCCGGGAACCAGGACGGCGCCGATCACAAGATCAGCCGTCTGCAGCGCCTGTTCAGTACTGTCGCGGGTCGCGAAGAGTGTCGTAAGGCGTCCGCCAAACTGGGCGTCGAGCGCGCGCAGGCGTGGCAAGGACTTATCTAGCACGGTCACCTTGGCCTGCATGCCCGCCGCCATTTGAATCGCGTTGGTGCCGACCACTCCGCCGCCAATCACGACCACGTGCGCTGGCGCGACGCCAGGGATGCCGCCGAGTAGGATGCCCGCGCCGCCCATCGAGCGTTCGAGGCAGCGGGCCCCCGCCTGGATGGCGAGCCGACCCGCCACCTCACTCATGGGCGCCAGCAATGGCAGGCTGCCATCGCTAGCCGTCACCGTTTCATAGGCGATGCCGACTACCCCGGTGGCGGCCAGCGCCAGTGCCAGCGCTGGGTCGGCGGCGAGATGCAGATAAGTAAAAAGTATCTGATCAGGTCGCAAGAGCGCGATTTCGCTCGTTTGCGGCTCTTTAACCTTCACGATCATCTCCGCGCACTCGAATACCTCGGCGGCACAGGACAGGATGCGTGCGCCGAGGGCCGCATACATGTCGTCAGTGGCACCGATGCCGAGACCCGCACCCCTTTCGACGCACACCTCATGGCCGTGCGCGAGCGCCTCGCGCACGCTGCTAGGCGTCATCCCGACTCGGAACTCGTGGGACTTGATTTCTTTTGGAACGCCGATGCGCATGGTGCGACTCCTGTGACGGAAGATGGAATAGTCATAAGCCCGATAACCGCCGCTGCGATGTGCAAAGGCTAGCCCAAGTCGGGCGCGAGTTTATTGTTTTGTTGCAAAAAATGGACTCCAATACGAAAGAATATCGCTGTTTTTGATGCCCATGGACCTTCCAATAAGAAGCCCGCGCGCGGACCTGTCAGGTAACGACGGGTTTGTCGCGCGCGCCCTGCTGAAATGGCCTGACGTTCCCGCCTGTTATGGCTGGCTGGGGCTGAATGGTCGCGGGCGTTGGTTAATCCAGGGTGCACCCATCGCGCATTCAGGCATCCTCGATTTTCTCAACCGTCACTACTTGGCGGATCAGCGGGGCTGCTGGTATGTCCAGAATGGACCGCAACGCGCCTATGTCGACCTCGAGCTTGCGCCGTGGATTCTGGTCCTCGACGGGCATCACCAACTCATGACTCATACGGGTCGCCAAGTCACGCGAATCGAAGCGCTCACCATCACCGACACAGGACAGATTTTCCTACTGACCGAGCACGGATTTGGTGCACTTTCTGACCGCGATCTCGCGAATTTCCTCGCCTGCTGTGGATCTGACGCGCATTCGCTGTCGCATGAGCAGTGGCTGGAAGCCCTGCTGGCACTGAATCACGGAGATGCGCACCTTGCGCTGCTTTGGGGTGGGCATCGAATTCGATGCCGTCATGTGCCGTGGCACGACTTGGAGCATGAGTTCGGATTTCAACGGCATCCTGCTGGCGAGCGCTAAGGCCTTGGTCGTGTAATTTGCACGTAACGATGACGTAACCGCCTGTAAATTCAGATAAGCTACACGCATGGAGTTGGATGAAACAGCGCTGATCGACGTTCGCGGCAAGCAACTCGACAGACTTCTAAAACAGAGTCGCGCAGAGATCCTGGCCGGGCTCGGTGCAATTGTCTTAGGCGTGCTCGTGACCAGCGGAGCGGTGCCGGCTGTGGCCGCCCTTGCCTGGGCGGCGGTGACAGCGCTCTGTTACGGCAGCCGCTATGTACTCGTCGAACTCCAGAGTCGCCAGCCGGTTACCGATGCCACGGTCAAGCGACGGACCCAGATGTTCGTCGGCACAGTCGCCGCGACCGGACTGTGCTGGGGACTGTTCGTCGCGTATTCGTTGAGCCGCAATGAACTCGCCCTTAGCCTACCGTTACTGTTGCTGGCGAGTGCTGCGTGCGTCCTTTCGCTGGGCGCACACGCCGGTTCCGAGCAAGCCGGGATCACCACCGCACTGACGACCCTACTACCCGCAAGCGCGGTGCTCGTGGTGCAACTGAGCAAACTTGAGCTGATGTCTGCCGCCGGCGTCTTAGCGCTCGGTGCGGCCGCTGTGTTTACCGCCCGCAGCCTTAAAGGACAAATCTGGGAAGCCACCGCGCTGCGCGAACGCAACAAGAACTTATCAAGTTATCTCGACCAACGCCGGGATCAGGTCGAAAAGCTTAACGTGGAACTGAAAACCACCCAGGCGAAACATGAACAATCCGAGGTGAATCTACGCCGCACCTCGGCGGACCTCGGACTGGTACAAGGAAAATCAAAGGCGCTCGCCGACACACTGGAGCGAATTTCACCGATGTGCCAGGTCACAGGACTGGCTAATCGGCGGCATTTTGACCAGCTCATGGATGGCGAATGGCGCCGTGCGGCCCGTGAAGGCAAGGTCCTATCGATTTGTGTGCTGGACATCGACGACTACGACGAGTACGTAGCGACCTATGGTCAGCAACCGGCGGATGCGCTGTTGAAGCGAATCGCCACCAGCCTCAAGGGCTTCGGCCGCCGCGCCGGCGATACGGCAGGCCGCTACGACGACCATAAGCTGGCCTTGTTGCTCCCCGGCTGTGACACGCGTATCGCCAACCGAATGGCTGAAGCCGCGCGCAAAAGAATCGAGCAGCTGGCAATCCCGCACGCCAATGCGAAAAACAACCCGATCGTCACCGCCCATCTCGGCGTTGCGATGATTAAGCCGAACCGTTCGCTCGCGCCAGAAACGCTCCTGAAACGTGTGGATACTGCGCTCTACGAAGCGCGTTTCCAGGGCGGCAACCGGGTAATTGCTTACCAACCGCTCAGCAAACTCCGGGTTGAACGGTGGGAACCTCCGCGTGATGGTCCGCTGAGCGAGCAATCGCTCATGCAGAAGCTGCTGGTCTGGGGATATGACACGACAAAGCTCCTGATGCGTCCCGGCACTAAAGTCGAACCCGAGATTGTGGCCGCAGAAAAAGTCCTTGCCATTGCAAGTGGTGAACTCAAGATCGAGGTCGAAGGACACACCATGAACCTAAAACCCGGCGATTGTGTGTTCATCCCGCAGGGCGTAGAACTCGGGCTAGAGGTCCTCGGCGAGCGTTCGGTACTGAAATTCACCGCCGCGAAGCACTAAATTGTCGGGCGCCCCAAGGGTCTCTCGGCGCACGGATCTCCCGCGCGAGGTCGATTTGATTGGCGTCGTGGTGGCGCCCATGGCGGGAGATCTCGTCACAATATCTGTTTTACCCAAGCAAAGGATTCCATAGGAATATGAGTAAGAAGTTCGTTATTTTTGCCGTGTGCTGCTATCTCGCGCCCGCCCTCGCCGCGGAGGGAGGCATCACGCTGGATACCGACCAGAAGCGGATCAGCTATGCAATCGGACTCAGCACTGCGCAAAGCATCGCGCGCCAAGGTGTCGAGCTCGATTTGAACACCTTCATGACGGGCGTGCGGGATGCTGTGGAGGGCGCCCCCCCTCGTCTGACTCAGGAGGAATTTAAGGCGGCGCTTGCCAATGCCACGAGCTCCGTTAACGACAAACTCAAGGAGCGCGCCAAATCAAACCTCGAAGCCGGCCTGGCATTCATGCACGCAAACAAGGAGAAGAAAGAGGTCGTCGAGCTTTCGAACGGCATTCAATACAAAGAGTTGCGCAAGGGCTCCGGGAAGCGGCCTAAAGTCGAGGACACCGTGGTGGTGCACTACGAGGGCAGCCTCATCGACGGGACGGTTTTTGACAGTTCGAAGGCCCGCGGCGAACCGGCGACTTTCCCGATCAACGGCGTGATCCAGGGGTGGCAGGAAGTGCTGCCGCTGATGGCGACGGGCTCACGTTGGCAGGTCGTGATCCCGCCCAAACTCGCGTATGGCATCCAAGGTGCCGGCGCCGGTATCGGCCCCAATGAGACACTGGTGTTCGAAATCGAATTGTTGGAAATCAAGCACTAGCGGGAGCAGCAAACTGCTAGCGCCGCACCGCCACTTGCCGACGCTGCTCAAGCGGGCATTGCGCCACCCTGGCAACGAGCTCAGAACCGAGCAGTGCGACCCGCCACCCCTGCAGCAGTCTGGAGGGCGGGTCGCCGAGGATCGTGGCTTCAAGATCTTTACGGTTTGCGATTAGCGTCGCCGACATGCCCGTTTCCGCCGCGCGTTGTTTGACCAGCGCCTGTAATTCGCCAAGCAAGCGAGTCCCCTCGGTGCTCAGTCGCCAGTGCACAATATCGCGATCCTCCCCGAATTCCGTGGCAGCCAGTACCTGGATGATTTCATCCCCATGGCGGCGCACGATCGACGCCGCCATGCCAGCAATAGTTCCCAAGGCAGCCCGGCTGCTTGCGGCATTCGCGGCGATCGCGAGTAGCGCCTCGTCTTTGAGTAGCCACCCGCGCGGACAATCCAGGCGTTGCGCGGTGCGCTCTCGCCAGATCGCCAGCGCTCGCCCGCGCGCCGCCGCCCGCGTGGTAACAGCAGCCAGTCCGGGCAATCGGCGCCAAGCTTCTTCGGGCAATTCCGCGCCGCGTACGGCGGGTCCGAGACCTGCCGTTTCCTCCCACAGCCAGTCCAATTTTCCAGCCTCCTCCAGGGCCTGGCGAAGCACCTGGTAGAGCGCTCCCAGGTATTTCACATCATCCTGGGCATAGGCCAGTTGCGCCGGTGACAACGGCCGTTGCGTCCAATCAGTTCTGGTTTGGGATTTGTCCAAGGTCACGCCAAAGTAGTGCTGAACCAACCAGGCATACGCCACCTGGTCGGGATGGCCCACCATCGCAGCGGCGAGTTGGGTGTCGAACAGCGGCCAAACAGCGCCAATCCCGGCATGGTTCAACGCCTCAAGATCCTGGCGAGCCGCGTGAAATATTTTGACTTGATGCTCGCAAGTCAGGAACTGACTCAGGCGTTCCAGGTCCGATAGCACGAGCGTATCGACGACAAAGTCAGTGGTGGGGGCCCCGATTTGCAGGAGACACAGCTTTGGGTAGTAGGTGCGTTCGCGAAGAAATTCGGTATCCACCGCTAACCAAGGTGCGTGCGCCACTGTGGTGAGGGCGGCCTCCAGCGCGTCCGGTTGGTCGATTAGCGTTGGTGTCACGAGCGCCTCGCCGCGCGCCGTAGGTGGGCCGCGTAGGACCTCCTCCTCGGCTCCAGAAATTCCTTAAACGAATGCGTCAACAATGCGCTTTTTCTCACTTTTTCTGGACCCAGGGCCGAGTTGGATACGCTACACTACACCCGATTATATTCCAAATGGCCAGCCCGGCGCTTCGGCCCGAAGGTCGGCGTCAAAGCAGCGAGATTTATGCGTAAGTTCACCTATGGCACCGTGTTACTGGTCGTCTGTGCTCTCACGAGCTCCACCCATGCGTTAGTTCCGACGGTCGCATTGGACCAACTCGTGCCGCACGCAGAGCATCGGCGCGCCACCCGCCTGATTACCCATTTCATCGCCAACTACCACTACAGGAAAGCGCCGCTGGATGACGCCCTGTCGGAAGTCATCTTCAAAAACTACCTCGACGCCCTTGATCCGACCAAGAGCTACCTATTGCAGTCTGACATCGATGAGTTTGCCGCCTACTCGCGGGAATTAGACGATGACCTGCGAAATTCGGACCTTGATTCTGTCTACCAGATCTTCATCCGTTATCGGCAGCGCGTGGAAGCGCGCATCGGATTCGCCACGAAGCTACTCGACGTGCCGATGGACTTTAAGGTGGATGAATCCTTCGACTTCGACCGTGAAAAGGCCAAGTGGTCGGCGACCGAAGCTGAACTCGCAGAACTTTGGCGCAAGCGCGTCAAGAACGACTGGTTATCCTTGCGTCTCTCGGGCAAGCAGGATGCCGCTATCGCCGATACCTTGAAAAAGCGCTATCAGGGCCTCATTAGACAAACCGCGCAGTTCAATAGCGAAGATATTTTTCAGACCTTTATCAACGCTTACACGACGGCGATCGATCCCCATACCGCGTATTTTTCACCGCGTACTTCTGAGAATTTCAAGATCAGAATGAGCCTGTCGCTCGAAGGTATTGGCGCCGTATTGCAAAGCGATAACGAGTACACCCTGGTGCGCGAAGTCGTGCGCGGAGGCCCTGCGGGTCTGAGTGGCAAACTGCACACGAACGACCGCATCGTCGGCATCGGTCAAGGCGAAAAAGGCGACCTGGTCGACGTCATCGGTTGGCGCCTGGACGATGTGGTGGATTTAATCCGCGGCCCGAAAGATTCCGAGGTTGTGCTGCAAATACTGCCGAAAGGCGCCAGCCCGGATGGCGTGACCAAACTTATCAAACTCACGCGCAACACGATTCAACTCGACGATCAGGCCGCGCAGAAAAAAATCCTCGAAGTGCCGCAAGGTAGTGCCAGGATAAAACTCGGGATTATCGAAATTCCTACCTTCTACATGGACTTCGAGGCACGCATGCGCGGCGACGAGAGTTATCGCAGCACCACGCGCGACGTCCACAAACTCATCAATGAGCTGCGCGCCGAAAAAGTCGCCGGGATCGTGATTGATCTGCGTGCCAATGGGGGCGGCTCGCTCTCCGAGGCGACTGAATTGACCGGTTTGTTTATCGACACAGGCCCAGTGGTGCAGGTCAGAAACTCGCAAGGACGCGTACAGCTCGAGCGCGATACCGAAGCGGGGGTTGTCTACGATGGACCGCTCGCCGTGCTCGTCGATCGTAATAGTGCGTCAGCCTCCGAGATTTTCGCGGCGGCGATTCAAGACTATCGAAGAGGCCTAGTGCTCGGTGAGCCGACATTCGGCAAGGGTACCGTGCAAAACCTCGTTGACCTGAATCGATTCGACGAGAAAGCAAACGGCAAACTTGGCCAGCTTAAGGCCACGATCGCGCAATTCTTCAGAGTCGAAGGCGACAGCACCCAACATCGGGGCGTTATTCCCGATATCGCGTTCCCAAGTGGATTCAGTGATAAGAAACAAGGCGAACGCGCGTTGGAGCATGCACTCCCGTTCGCGCACATTGCCGCAGTACGCTTCACCCCCGTGCAACCTGCCCAACCCCATGTCGAGGAGTTGCGCGAGATACACAACAAGCGGGTCGCTCAGGATGCCGCCTATCAAGCATTGCTGGCACAAGAACACGCGTTACAAGACGCTGCGGATACCTCAATTGTCACGTTGCTAGAAAGTAAGCGCAAAGAAGAACACGAGAAAGCTCGACGCGAGCAGAACGAACGCGAGAACCAGATCCGTGCTGCCCACGGTCAACCCCCGAAAGCCCTTAAATCGCCCGAAGAAGCAGCCGCAGAGATCGATGATCTGCCGGACGCCGAAGACCCGGCGAAGGATAAGGACAAGTTCGATGTCGTATTGGAAGAAGCCGCCAATGTGCTGCGAGATTTGTTGCTGGTATCCGGCATCCCGGCTCCGCAATTCGCTGATTCCGACGCTTCGCCCGCTCCGAAACCTGCGATCTCCGCGGCAAAAGCCAACCGGCTCGCACCACACCTCCAGCAGTGACGACGCGAAAGTCATTCGCGGGGAGTTGCTAGCCTCCAGGCACGAGTCCAAAAGCCATTAGCATGCTCCTCAGATTTTTTTTGATGATACTCGTGGCAGGGGCAATCTTCGGGGGTCTGGCGCTCACCAAGCAGCGTCAGTTTCGGGAGATGGCCGCAAAATTTTCCACGCCCCCGCCCCCCACCCACGTGGCAGTCACCACGGTCACACGAAAATCCTGGCCGCGCATCATCAAGGGCACGGGCAGTCTCACCGCAGTACAAAACACCTTTGTGACCAACGAAGCGCCCGGGATCGTGACGGCCTTGAACTTCGACTCGGGCCAAATCGTCAGCAAGGGGGATGCGCTCGTGACCCTCGAATCGTCTGTCGATACGGCGGTGCTCAAAGGACTCCTCGCCGAACAACGCCTGGCCGAGGTGCAATTTGAGCGCACGGCGAAGCTCGTGCGTGATCGCACCATGGCCCAGTCGCAATTCGACGAGGCTGCCGCGCGGCGGGACCGTGCTGCGGCGGAGGTCGGCGCGCAGCAGGCCCAGCTCGCCAAGAAAACCGTGCTGGCGCCATTCAGCGGCACCTTGGGCATTCGTCAGGTCGATGTTGGCGATTATCTAAAAGCAGGTTCGAGTATCGTCGCCTTACAGACAGTGGATCCGATTTTTCTGGATTCCGCGATTCCGGAGCGGTTTATACCGCTGCTCAAGGTAGGCCAGGCAGTCAGCATCCGCGTTCAGGCTTACGGTGATGAGCGCTTCTCAGGTCGTTTGACCGCAATCGAGCCCGGGGTTGATACCGCCACCCGCATGATCCGCGTGCGTGCCGAGCTCGCCAATACGGACCAGCGACTGCGCTCTGGCATGTTTGTAGAAGTCGAGGCGGTGCAAGACGCAACCGAGGAGGTCGATGTCGTGCCGGCAACGGCGATCACCTACAGCCCGTACGGCAACTCGGTGTTCATCCTCGCCCACGGCGACGGCGGGCTGACGGTGGAACGCCGCCAGATCGAAACGGGCGCCTCGCGCGGCGGCGAAATCGCCATTACCAAGGGACTGCAGGCTAGCGAACAAGTCGTCGCAGTCGGCCAGAATAAGTTACGTAACGGCATGCGCGTCGAAATCGTCACGGACCACGCCCTGCGTACTGATCAAACCCCAGCGCACTGAGCAACTCACGTGGCGTTCACCGACATTTTCGTGCGCCGACCGGTACTGTCCAGTGTCGTGAATTTACTTATCCTGCTACTCGGCGTGCGCGCGATCTTCTCGCTCGAACTGCGGCAGTTTCCGAAAACGGAAAACGCGGTTGTGACGGTCACGACGGCCTACCCGGGTGCGAGCAGCGATCTCGTGAAGGGCTTTATCACCACGCCGCTGCAGCAAGCGATAGCGGAATCCGACGGGATAGATTTCATGTCCTCGAGTAGCCGTCAGGGCGTGTCGATGATCGAGGTCACCATGAAACTCAACTACAGCGCGCATAACGCGGTAGCGGAGATACAAAGCAAGGTTGCCAGTCAGCGCGGTGTGCTGCCACGCGAAGCCGATGATCCCATCATCGAGGCCAAGGTCGGGGATCCGACGTCGCTCATGTACATCGCGTTCTACAGCGACAGTATGTCTCCGCAGCAAATTCAGGATTATCTGTTGCGCGTGGTCAGGCCCCAATTGCAGGCCCTGCCAGGCGTCGCGAAAGCGAATATCTTCGGTAAAAATGGCTATGCCATGCGGATTTGGCTCGACCCCAAACGCATGGCGGCGCTCAATGTTACCGCCGCCGATGTGCGCGATGTGCTCCAGAAGAACAACTACCTCGTGGGGCCCGGTTCCACTCGTGGACAGTATGTGGGGGTTGATCTCGATACCACCACGGACATCAATCGCGTTGAGGATTTCAATGATCTGATCATTCGCGCGCACGGTGGTGCACTGGTCCGCTTATCGGATGTCGCGCGCTCTGAGCTTGGCGCTGAAGACTACAACTTCACCAGTTGGTACAACGACAACACCGCGAGCTATATCGGAATCGATCCGACCCCTGGTGCCAACCCTTTGACTGTCGCGCAACAAGTGCGCAGCGAAATCCCGAAGATCAAGAGCCAGATGCCAAGCGGGCTACAGGTCATGATCCCCTATGACGCGAGCCAGTTCATTGAAGAATCGATCAAGGAGGTTTTTGTCACGCTGGGAGAGGCAGTATTGATCGTGCTACTGGTGATTTATTTATCTCTGGGCTCTTTGCGGGCCGCGCTGATTCCAGCCGTCGCGGTGCCGCTTTCAATTATTGGTGGCGCTTTCCTGATGCTGCTGCTCGGATATTCGATCAATACCCTGACTTTGCTCGCCATGGTGCTCGCGATCGGACTCGTCGTCGATGACGCCATTGTGGTGGTCGAAAACGTACATCGCCATCTGCAGCAAGGGTTGCAGCCCGTGGCGGCGGCACTGGTGGGTGCGCGCGAACTGCGTCTGCCGATCATCGCGATGACGACCACGCTCGTCGCAGTTTATGCCCCGATCGGCTTCATGGGCGGGCTCGTCGGCACGCTGTTCACCGAGTTTGCATTTTCACTCGCAGGGGCAGTCCTGATTTCGGGCGTGGTCGCCCTGACGCTATCGCCGATGTTGAGTTCCAAGGTGCTTAAGGCGGGGCACGACAGTGGGTTTGAGCGCCTGGTCGAGCGCTTCTTCACCGCGCTCGGCAATGGCTACCGTAGGGTCTTGAGCTGGATGCTCGACGGCTGGCCGGTGTTGATCGTATTCGCCATGTTGGTGATGCTCAGCATGTTTCCGATGTACATGGTCAGCCAGAAGGAACTCGCGCCATCCGAAGACCATGGCATCCTGTTCGTCGCGGCGCGTGGCCCGGAGGTTGCCACGCTCGATTACACCAAGGCATACACCCGCGAAATGCTGCAGGCCTACCAATCCATTCCTGAGTACAACGAGAGCTTTTTCATCCTCGGCTTCGGTTCACCGAATTCGAGTTTCGGCGGATTTAGACTGAAACCTTTGGCCGAACGCACACGTAGCCAGGCCGAGGTTCAACAGGCGCTGCAACCTAAACTCAACAACGTGACGGGTGTGCAGGCCAATGCATTCTCGCGGCCCAGCTTGCCCGGGGCTGGTCGCGGGCTGCCGATCCAGTTCGTGGTGCTTACCGCTGCGGATTATCCTCAGCTCGACGCAAGCGTAGACGAGCTTCTAGGCGCGGCCATGAAAAGCGGAAAATTCATGTTCCTGCAGAAATCGGTGGAATTTGCGCGACCTAAAACGACCGTGGTCGTCGATCGCAACCGCGCCGGTGCACTTGGGATTCAGATGGAAGATGTGGGCCGCGAACTTGCCACTATGCTCGGTGGCAACTACGTAAACTGGTTCAATCTGGAAGGACGCAGCTACAAGGTGATTCCGCAGGTACCGGATGAAATGCGGGCCACCGAAGACATGCTGCAGGGCTACTACATCCGCACTGCGAGCGGCCATCTGGTGCCGATGTCGAGTATTGTGTCGTTCGAATCCACGGTCGAACCCAGCGAACGCGCTCAATTTCAGCAACTCAATTCGCTGACCTTGCAGGGCTTGACTGCGCCTGGCGTCGCGATGGGGGATGCGCTGCAGTTCCTGAACGACCAAGCGGCGCTTGTGCTGCCAGATGGCTTTGCCTGGGATTACGCGGGGGTGTCTCGTCAGTACATCCAGGAAGGAAACGCCTTGATCGTAACCATGTTGCTGGCCGCAATGGTGATCTACCTGGTGCTGGCTGCCCAGTTCGAGAGCTGGCGCGATCCACTGATCATTATGATGTCGGTCCCGATGTCCATTGCGGGGGCGCTGGCGTTCATCATGTTGGGATTCGCGACCATTAATATTTACACACAGGTAGGACTCATCACCTTGATCGGCTTGATCGCGAAGAATGGCATCCTGATTGTCGAGTTCGCGAACCAGCTCCAACTGGAGCACGGTTTGAGCAAGCGTGCAGCCATCGAGCAGGGCGCAATGATCCGGTTGCGTCCAATCTTGATGACGACCATCGCGATGATTGTCGCCATGGTCCCCTTACTGACGGCGGCCGGCCCTGGCGCGGTGAGTCGGTTTCACATCGGGCTCGTGATCGCGGCCGGCCTTGGCTTGGGCACTTTGTTCACGTTATTCATTGTGCCAGCCTTCTATCTGGCGCTGGCGCGCGATCATCGACAACCCGGCACCGCAAATGACTACCTGCCGTCCAGGATTTCCCTCACACTCGAATCCACACCCATCCGGAAAGCCTGAACGATGCACGCGAATCTTTTTGATCTCACCGGCAAAGTCGCATTAATTACCGGCGGCAGCCGCGGTCTTGGACGCGAGATGGCGCTGGCGTTTGCCGACCATGGCGCCCACGTGGCCATCGCCAGCCGTAAACTGGATCAGTGCGAAAAAACCGCGGCCGAAATCGCGGCGCGCGGCGTGCAATCTTTCGCACACGCCTGCCATGTCGCGAAATGGCCGGAGATTGAGGCGCTGGTCGAGGCGACTTACGCCCGCTTCGGACGGGTCGATATCCTGGTCAACAATGCGGGCTTGTCTCCGCTCTACCCATCGCTGGATGCGATCACCGAAGAACTGTTCGATAAGGTGATCGGGATTAACCTCAAAGGCCCGTTTCGCTTGAGCGCATTGGTCGCGAAACGCATGATGGCGGGCGATGGCGGCTCGATCATCAATGTGTCGAGTACTGCCGCCGTCACCCCGAGCCCAGCGTCGGAACCCTACTGTTCTGCAAAAGCGGGGCTTAACGCGCTGACGAGATCGATGGCATACGCCTACGGCCCTAAGGTGCGCGTGAACTGCATCATGCCGGGTCCGTTTCTGACGGACATCTCCAAAGCCTGGGACATGGAAGCGTTCGCTGCAGGTGCGAAAATCAATATCCCCCTGCAGCGCGGCGGGCAGCCGCACGAGATCGTCGGCGCCGCGCTTTATCTCGCCAGCAACGCCGCCAGTTTCACGACGGGGACCATCATCGCCGTGGATGGCGGCTCGCAGGGCAACCCCCGCATCCTCTAGCTGCCTGCAACAAGCAAGCGGGGAAATCGGGGACAGACCACGATTATCGGTCGTTCATTTAATCGTGGTCTGTCCCCGATTTCCGTCGCTGATTTCCGCTACCTGATTTCCGCTATCACGGCGTTTGTTGCGCCGCGTGCTTCACTCTCAAAATCTGGACGGTGCGGGCCTCGGCCAGCACACGATAAAAAACGATGTAGTTCGGATGCACGACCAGTTCGCGCAACCACTCGGGCAAGCCCGGCCGCCCTTGGCGGCCAAGTTCTGGATGCTGTGCAAGCGGCTCGGTCTTGTCGCGCAGTCCCTGGCCGAAGCTCTTGGCCCGCGTCGGGCTGTCCTTGCCGATGTAGCGCACGATGGCGCGCAAATCCTCGCGTGCCATCGGCCGCCATTCAATGCGGCAAGGCAGCAATGTCGGCGTCCATCTCGGCCATGACTTCATCGTGCGGAATGCTCGTCCGTGGGTCGTCAATGGATGCCTGAATCTCGCCGGCCAGCCACTGGTTATAGGCGGCGGCTTCGTGTGCTCCACGCATGGCCTCGGCGCGGTTTTGCCGGCTGCGGGTCATGTCCTTTTGGTCGGGATTCCAGTTGGTGGCGTCGAGCTGCGCAACGGTAATACCCACGTCGCGCAACACGATCAGCGCAGAAGTAGGATTGCCAAAGCGGCGCGGCTCGGTGCTGCGGGCCTTCACCAAAAAGGCGTCTTGGCCGCTGCGGGTGGCGATTTCAACAAAGAAGCCGCCGCCCTGCCCTTTCAGGGTTACACCCTTCACGCCGCCAGCGCTGACCGTAGCGCGTAGCTGCTCTAGTGTCATGCTGTGCATGGTGCGCTCCTTTATCAATCTAGGTTACCAGCAAGTCTCTATTGTGCACGAGTGATAGAAACCATGCGCGCACTTCGTTCGAGACGGCGCTAATCCACCTAGTGGCATTGGCGCCTGTGCTATCAGCGGCGAGGGCGGGAAATCGGGGACAGACCGCGATTATCGGTCCGATTATCGGTTGTTCATTTAATCGTGGTCTGTCCCTGATTTCTTCCTGATTTCTTTGATCGCTCGAGTCTGTGGCTGTGTGGCGCTCCGGTGCGTTGGTATTCTTCATGCAAGCTCCTTGGTCTGAATTGGAGCCTAGCAAAAAATCAATCTACACAACATTCAGGACACCCTCAAATGCTGGCCGGTAGGGGAACCAAATGAGGCGTGAGCACTGCTCTAGCAACCGCGAATCTCGCAAAAATCGAATACGCTCCTGTGCCGCCGGTGTGATTGGAGGTATCCCGGGCGGTTTCCGTACCAGTTCCGTACTGGGTTCTTTAGGGCGCTAGAAAATAAGATAACTCTTTTATTTTATTGGCGAGCGATGTAAGGATCGAGCCTACGACCCTCGCCTGGAGAGGACCGTCGTTCGGGTTACGCACGTCACCCGACGATTTCAAGCACTGAGATCGCGTATCACGTAATTCAGGGCCGTGAAGTACACCGATTCCCGCGCGAATTCAGCTTCGTCAGCCTGAATCCCGGCATAGGCCTCACTGGCCAGATAGTCTTCGATATCGTTCATATTCGCGAACGACATGACCCCTACGCCATCGAAACGATCGCCCACCGGATCGTAGAGCTTATCGCCCTCGGCGCTGATATTGACGAGTTGCGCATAGCGCCGAAGTAGCCGCGAGCCGGGTGCTGAACGGGTCACGAGATCCGCATGCTGCGCCATCCAGTGCCCGCGAAATTGGGCACGCGTGAGTTCGGCGTTGCGCACATGGGTTTTGATTAGAATGACCGGATCGCGGCGCCTATCGCCTTGTAGCACCACATGCTCTTCGGCGACATGGAAGCCGAACCCGCGAATAAACACCGCTTCGTCGGGCACAATCTTGTTCCCGTACTTACCGGGGCCAAGGTTAAAAAATGACTCCAGATCCTGTTTAGAACGATAGCCCAGTTGCGCCATGCCGTCCCACTGCGGGCGCTGGTAGGGCGCGCAGCGGGTGGAAGGATCTTTCACGAGCATGCCGCTTTCATCCAGCTGTGGGCTATACGGAGGGGGTCGCGCTGACGTGGGGCCAGCTGGCACGCGATGGTGCTGCAGGTAATACGTTAGCAGCCCGGTCTGGTGATCCTCCGCACCATCCACATGGAGAATGTTCGGGCCATGGACCTTCCGCCAGTATTCATCGAACGCTTCCCATTCGAGCTGAGGCTTGTCCGTGAGCGCCAGACGCCGGTCCTGAACACCCTGATCTTCGGTGCCCTGCCCTGCACGATTGACGTTGTACTGTGGACGGGCGTGCCGGAGCGCTTCCGGCGCCTGGCTGTCAGCGCGAATAGCCAGGGCATTCAACACGATTAAGGGTGATTTCATCGTTCCTCCAAGTGTTCCTGCAATTAACGAAATGTATGGGGTTGAAATTCAACATCCCTTGCGCAGTACGACCCGCGAGGCACCCGTGCGCGGCAGCGTAATCTGCACGCCCTTATCCGGTCGGTCCGTCGCGCTGAGGCACATGAAGGCCGAGCGCTCACCGGTCCACCGCAAGCCAATATTCCTTTTCGTGAAAGGAACGCCATCATACGCAAGCTCGGTCTTTAGCAACTGCTCTCGGGTGTCTGCTTTTTGATCGTGCAGCTCCAGCGCGATATGGTAGGGACCGTGGGGCAACCACGGCTCGATGACATAAGCGGTCAGGGTGTAGTCGCTGTGAGGGGATAAAGCAGTCTCAAAAACGCTGGTTCTGCTCGCTTCCGAGCAACCCGTGGTGATCCATGCTGCAAGCAAAAGGGTCACGGCGCAGCGTCGCCACGCGCAATACGCCTGTCGCGCACACCACTGGGGACAGCGCTGGCTAGACACTATTTCAACAACGCCCGGAGCGCGTTATCAATGAAGGCGTTATCGGGCGCGGACAATCCAAATCCTGCACCGTGTCCCCAGACCGATGGAATTGGCCGACATTCCGCGTGCGGCATCAGGCGCACCTCTGCTTCATTATCGGCGACTCGAAAGTAGAGATCGGTCTCGCTCGGCATCACGATCGCCCGGCATTTAATCGCACCCAACGCGCGTATGAAGTCTTCCTTGAACACAGGATTGGCGCTGATATCGCCATTCAACCAGGTGCTCGCCATTGCCAACAGGTTATTCGCATCATTTTGCAGAAAGTAATTCTGGGTCAATAACACGACGTCTTGCCGTGCGCCTAGGCCCAACTCGCGATAGTGTGCGCCGCGCATGAAGTCCTGCGAGAACAGCCAGGCAGCATAAACCTTGCCAAAAGTGAGCATGCCACGCAACGGCGGTGATTCGTACCAGCCATCCTTGAAATCAGGGTCGAGACGCAGTGTCGCCATCGCACTGTCCACAAACAAATAGTTGTGATCGGATATACGAGCGGTCGCGCAAATTGGGGCGATTGCGTCGATAAGGTCCGGAAATAACGCGCCCCATTGGAAGGCTTGCATTCCCCCCATCGAGAACCCGGTGACTAACCGGATTTTCTTGACCTTCAAGTGTTCGGTCAGCAACTTGTGCTGACAGATAACGTTGTCGTACAGACCCACCAGCGGAAACGCGCCCCTGCCATAAGGTGCTGGGGTATTGTGGGGCGAACTGGAACAACCGTTGCCAAACATGTTCACAATGACGACGAAGTACTTGCGGGTATCGATGACTCTGCCGGACGCCAGCATGAACTCCGTTTCAGTGTGCCGACCACCGTAGAAGGTGGGGATCACGATGGCGTTGTCGCGCGCCTTCGAAAGTTTGCCGAAGGTCTTGTAAGCAAGCTTCAGGTCGAGCGTGACCCCGGATTGCAACGTGTATTTGGGGATCTCGAATACTTCGTGGTCAGCCATCTGTGGTGCTCCTGTTACGGTTGTTCACACGCGCTAGTGCGGCATCGACTTCGACAACAAGGTCAGGACCAACACGCCGGCGAGGATCAGACCGATCCCGAAAAAGGCCGACGCGTCCAGGTTCTGGCGATAGAGTACCCAGGCAATCAACATCACGAACACCTGCCCCACGCCGGACCAGATAGCGTATGCGATGCCGACCGGAATGGTACGCAAGGTCAGGCTCAAGAAATAAAATGCCGCCGAATACCCTACGACCACCAGCAGCGAAGGCCCCAAGGCCTTAAATCCATCGGCCGCCTTCAGCGCTGAGGTCGCGATGACTTCGCAGAAGATGGCGATTCCTAAATAGAAGTAGTGCAAGCACGCGCGCCCTGGCAATAGGTGACCATGATTATACTCATCACTGCGGCAAATCTTTGACCTGACGAACTGGCGTTGTAATGCTAGCCTTCAGCAATGGAATTCAGGGCTTTGATACGTCGTTTTTTTGACCGTCACGTGCGCGAACTGCCGCGCCATTTCCGCGTTGCCTACCTGCCGCCGCTCATGGTTTACCTGGCAGCGGGGGTGTCCGGCCTTACCGCCATCGTTGGCACATTTTTCGTCAAGGATTCACTGGGCCTCTCAGCCGCGTTTCTGGCGGCGATCGGGTTTTGGGCAGGGATCCCGTGGGCGCTCAAGATGCCGATGGGTCATCTCGTCGACTTGTTGTGGCATCAAAAGGGCTGGTTCGTCCTGCTTGGTGCGAGCCTGATCGGAATAAGCCTGCTCATCATGCTGGGCTTGCTGGGCGCACCGGACGACATGCGCGGAATTCTCTCGCTTGAGCATTGGTACGTGCTTGCCGCGCTGTTATCGCCGATCGGCTACATGATGCAGGATACGGTCGCGGATGCGATGACCGTCGAAGCCGTGCCCACGGTGGACGATCAGGGCAATCCGCTGCCGCCTGAACAGCGGCGACTGATGAACACCACCATGCAGACTTTAGGGCGTATCGCCATTATTAGCGGTGGCGTGCTCGTCTCATTGGCGAACGTTATTCTTTTCGCAGGCGTTGATCAAAATGATCCGCTGGCCACGCGCGAGGTGTATCTGGATATCTATCAACTGGCGCTATTGATCCCGCTCATTTCTGTCGCAGGCGTCGCGCTGGCGGCCTTCCTGAAGGCGCAGCAGTTACGCGCGCTTATCCATAAGGGGTGGACGCGGGCCGCGGCACTCGCGACGCTCGCGAAACATCCCGATGCGGTGCGGCCGAACTGGGGGATCCTCGGTGGTAGCGCAGCGTTTGTGGTCCTCACCATCGCCGTTGGCACCTCTTCCCTCGCCTTGGGGCAAGAACTGATTTTTGCCGGTTCCTTCACGGTCATCAGTTATCTGATGTGGCGCCTACTCCGCGAGCTATCGGAAGACGCGCGACGCACCTTGCTTGGGACTGCGATTATTATCTTCGTGTTTCGCGCGATTCCGGGCACCGGCGCCGGCAGTACCTGGTGGATGATCGACACCTTGGGTTTTGACCAGGCTTTTCTGGCTCGCCTTTCATTGATCTCCAGCATCCTGACCTTGGTCGGTCTTTTTGCGTTCCGAAGACTGATGGCGGAGCGCTCGATCATCTACATTGTGGCTATCCTGACGGTCGCCGGATTCATCCTCGGGTTGCCAATCCTCGGGATGTATTACGGTCTCCATGAATGGACTGCGCAACTGACGCATGGCGTCGTAGACGCGCGCTTTATCGCGCTGATCGACACCGCGTTAGAGTCGCCATTGGGCCAGATTTCGATGGTGCCCTTGCTGGCCTGGATCGCCAACTCGGCACCTGCCCACCTGAAAGCCACCTTCTTTGCAGTCATGGCGTCGTTTACCAATCTCGCACTGTCCGCGTCCCAGCTTGGGACGAAGTATCTGAATCAGGTGTTTGAAGTCACTCGAGAGATCAGGGATGCCGGGGGCATGCTCGTCACCCCGGCGGATTACACGCAGCTTGGCAATCTGTTGCTTATCGTCAGCACACTGGCGCTCGTTCTGCCATGCCTCGCGATTATCATCACGCGCGCGTTGAAGCTTAGCAGTGCGTAGTCATGCGCCTTCTTCTGGCGTACTCTCTGGCAACCTTCCCGACTTACTGGAACAAGGCTTTCAAGCTGCCGATATCCTGCAGGTTGGCCCCGACCACCAATACGGCATAGGCGAGCGCCCCAAAATAGACGAGGGTGGCCAGCACCATCAGATACCCAAACAGAACGAAGACACCGTCGCGCTGTACCATACCCGCCGCGAGCAGCAACACCGCCACGCCTGGAAAAGTATTCGAGAAGGGCACAAACCCCAGTGGGAACAGCAAGAGCGTCCCCGCTACCACGATCATCACCCCATTGACGCGATTGAGCGTGGCGCCGTGGGTAAGCGCCAAGAGTCGAGGTTGAATCACCTTATCAATCCGACGCATCAAACTGACCCCTTTATCCATGGCGGGCAGCAGATTCTCCACGGCGATCGTGTGCTTTAGCAGACGCACCGGTAACCACGGCATTCTATTCAGCACCACGCCGACGCCCACCAGAATAACCACGAGACTGAACACCGTGCTGACGCCCGGAATCGAGACTGGCAGTAGGAACGGCACCATTAGCAGCATCACGAACAGCAGCAACCCTTGTTCGCCGATCAGTTCGAGCAGGTGACCGAGCGTTATCTGCTCGCCTCGGATCGATTGTCGAACCTCAAGCAGAGTCTGCGACAAGCTCCGTGTGGGATGTTGGAAGCGGACGGTCATGGTATTTCGGGCATCAATCCGCGCCCCCACCGAATGGCGCATAGCGGCCAGCGTGCGCGCGATGGCCGCTATGCGTAACGTCACTTCGCACGGCGCGCGGCCCTTTCAGTTTCGTGCTTCGTCGTCATTGCCTCGAGTGCCTGACGCTGCTGCTCAACCAGCTCCTGGCGCTGCGCACTGGCCCTGACTTGCGCATTAATCGTGGGGTGTGCTTGCCCTTGGAATTCCGGCATCACATCGCTCGCGAATAACTCAAAACTGCGCCGGGTAGCCGCAGGGCTCGCCCATTCGTGCGCCAGCATCAAAAACGCACCAAATCCACCATTAGACTGGGCCACGAGGCGATCAATCTGTGCCTTACAATCCTCCGGCGTACCAATCACCCCGAGGCCAGAGCCCGTGACAAACTCGATCATCTCCGCCACGCTATCACCGCTGACAGTCATATGCGGAAGTCCGGCGACAGTCTTGAAATAGTTGAACCATTGCGCGATCCCGTACTCGACGTCCTTGCGCGCTTGTTCCCGTGTCTCGGCGCAATGTACGGGCCCAACGAGCCGCCATTTATTGCGATCTGCCTGCGTGCCGTAATGCGCAGCTTGCTCTTCCATGACATTCCAGTGCTGGCCCAAGACATCAAACCCGGCCGCTTGCGTCGCGCCCAGCGAGAGCAAACCGACGCCATGCTTACCCGCCAGTCGCGGGCCCGACGGTGAGGCCACGGCCGCGACCGCAATATCGAACAGTGGGTTTGAATACGGACGCAGGTGAAGATGGGCGTCACGCAGTTCCCAGCGGTGGTTCTTGAAGTTGACCGGTTCATCGCTCGTCAGCAATTGCATGACAAGGTCAAATCCTTGCTCGAGAAGTTCCCGCGTTTCTGCTTGCGGAATTCCAATCATGGCCGCATCGGTAGGCAATGACCCAGGCCCGGCCCCGAACATGATTCGGCCCTGTGTGAGGTGGTCAAGCAGGACCAACCGCTCCGCAATCCACAGGGGATGATGGTAACCGACACTAATGACCCCGGTGCCAAGCTTGATTCGACGTGTGCGCTCCGCGGCGGCAGCAATGAAGACCTCTGGGGATGCAATGATCTCCATGCCGGCCGAATGATGTTCGCCGATCCAGGCTTCGTCGTAACCGAGCCGATCGAGATGGGTTAACAATTCCAGGTCGCGCTGCAGCGCGAGGGTGGGATTCTGCCCAGGGGCATGAAAGGGGGCGAGAAAAATTCCAAAGCGCATGCGGTGGTTCATGGGTTTATTCCATTATGCTTGAAAGGCAGATTGCGGGCTGTTCGGCACGTTAACAGGCGAACTCTCGTTTACGCAAGGCAGAGTGACCGTGCAGGAAACACCCATACCATGCCCCCGGGACACCTACTGGCGAGCGCCGAGGGTTTGCGATAGGTTTTCAACTTTCGTCGGAAACTGAACCGGATCTCAACCTCATCACCATGCTCCGCGCATTCCTGTCATGCCTGGTCATCGTGGGCTCAAGCGCGTGGTCACAACCCGCGCACTGTCTGGTGCTTGAGGGGCTCGATTCCGCGCTGAATCGCCTCTCCTTCGCGTATGG
>JAYTEX010000176.1:0-13120 GCA_043734785.1 Pseudomonadota bacterium
GCAGCGAAGCCCGACACGCACTGAATGACCGGATCATAAACGCGCTGCTTGGCGCCCGGTCCAGTCGCGCCGAAGCCCGAAATCGACACATAAATCAGCTGCGGATTGATGCGGTGCAGATCCTCGAACCCGAAGCCACAGCGATCGAGCGCACCGGGACGCGAGTTCTGCACGAACACATCTGCCGTCGCGATGAGTTTGTATAACCAGGGCCGCAGCTGCGCGCTTTTAAGGTCGACCGCCATCGAACGCTTGTTGCGGTTCATGTAGGCGTTGTAGGCCGACACCCCGCCGCGTGTGCCGCCGACATGGCGGGAAGGATCCCCGACACCCACCGTCTCGAAGCGGATCACATCCGCGCCTTGGTCCGCCAGCATGCCGGTCGCCATCGGGCCAGATGCGTTGCTGGTGGCATCGATAATCCTAATCCCCTGCAGTGGCTCCATCGTCACGCCTTTCAAATAATGATGAGCAATGTTGAGCGCTTCGCGCATGACGTCAAGGTGTGTAGCTTTGACTCATTCCCGGCCGGCGCAAAATCCGAACTTATACTCGCGCCCGCCATAAGGCTAGCCCCCACCCATTGGGGGCATTCTACGAGGGGATCTCAGGTCGAACATAGAGACGATCCCGCCGCGTGATGAGATGAAGTGGCGCATGCGGACATTGCGCTCGTTTTACGCACGCGCGGTCTCCAGCTCGACATTGAGCAACTCCACGTAACGCCGGTAACAGAACACCCGTCCACGCTGGCGTTGTGTCAGCTCGGTCACGATGCCCAGCTCCTCCAGATTGGCGAGCGTCTTGTTCACCGTCGCCGAGGTCAAGCCCGTCAGCTTGACCAGCGCGGCCGTGGTGGCGAGAGGCTGGCGTTGCAGCACCTGATGCAGCGCCAGCGCGGATGGCGCGGCGCGACCGAGACTTGCGATGCGCTCGCGATCTGCATTCACCAGTGCCAACAGTGCGTGCGCGGTGACCAGCGCCTGCTCCGCGCTCACCTGCACCCCCTCGGCGAAGAAATCCAGCCAGCGTTCCCAGTCGCCGCGCAGACGCACCTCGTTCAGCAGTTCGTAGTACAGCGCGCGATGAGTTTTGAAAAACAGGCTCGGATACAGGAGCGGCTCGCGCAGCACCCCGTCGGCCACCAGTTGCAGCACGATCAGCAGCCGCCCGATACGGCCGTTGCCGTCGAGAAACGGATGGATGGTCTCGAACTGCACATGCCCCAGTGCGGCTTTCAGCAACGGCGAGGTCGCCTCGGGCACGTCATTTAGAAAGTTCTCGAATGCCGCGAGGCATGCCGGCAACGCGTCTGCCGGCGGCGGCACGAAGGCGGCATTACCCGGCCGTGTGCCGCCGATCCACACCTGCGTACGGCGGAATTCGCCCGGCGTCTTGCCGCGCCCGCGCGGATGATCGAGCAATGCCGCGTGCACCTCGCACAACCAGCGACTGCACAGCGGCAGTCCACCGCGCAGCAGCGCAAGCCCGCGATTAAGTGCTGCCACGTAGCGACTCACTTCGTGCGCATCATCCAGCGGCACGCCGGGCTGTTCGTCGATCTCGAACAGCAGCAGATCTGCCAGCGAGGACTGCGTGCCTTCGATCTGCGAGGAGAGCACCGCCTCCTTACGCACGAAGCTGTGGAGCAAGAGCGCGGCATTCGGCAACAGCGCGGTAATCGCATCCAGCCGCCCGAGCGCCACCAGCGCATCGTCGAAACGCCGGCGCAGCGCTGGTGTCCACACGACGGGCGGCTCCGGCGGCCGGGGTTCCGGCACGAAGGCCTGGTAGGGTTCGTCCGTGGTGGAAACCGCGATATATCGGCCCGGCGACGGTCGGTGCATCGGGGTTAGCCTAAAATAAGCGTGGTCGTAATTTTAGGTTAGAGGGTTAAAATAAAATAGGGTGCGCTCGAGTCCTGCGCGATGACGGAAGTTGGGCGTCGGCACCCGTCTCCGACTTCAGGATGGGGCCGCTGGGGTAGCCGCAGTAGAGCGGATTCAGCAGGTCGCACACACGGGTCGCCCGTCATACGTAGTCGTCCCTGAAAAAGTCGCTTCTATCGCCGCCAAAGCGCATGCGGGCAGCCTGTTCAACGTAGGTTGGGGTGAGCGCCGCGAACCCCAACATCAATGATCCGCCGAGTCACCGCGTAGTCGCGAATCTGAGTATCCGCGCGAGCGGGTCTACTCATTGTTGGGCTTCGCAAGCTCACCCCAACCTACCCAATCGGGTCAAGCTCACCCCCACAACCCCGCCGATCGGGTTTCGTATCTCCGCGCGGTTTTGCAAGCTTTCGCTCGGCTCAGCGGGCAGCCTGTTCAACGTAGGTTGGGGTGAGCGCCGCGAACCCCAACATCCATGATCCGCCGAGTGACCACGTAGTCGCGAATCTGAGTATCCGCGCGAGCGGGTCTACCCACTGTTGGGGTTCGCAAGCTCACCCCAACCTACCCCGGGTCAAGCTCACGCCACCAACTCGATCACATTCACACAAGCCCCAAAGACCTCGCGCACCATTCCGAGCAGATGATCGTGGTGGCTCAAAAAAATCACCTGCGTACGCTGCGACAAAGCGCGCAAGGCCTGCAAGCCCGCTTTGGCACGCGCGTCGTCGAAGTTGATGAACAGGTCGTCGGCGACGAAGGGCAGCGGCGTGGCCTGCGCTAAGTGCAATTCGAGTGCGGCGAGACGCAAGGCCAAGTAGAGCTGATCGCGGGTGCCTTGGCTCAAACCCGCGACCTCGACATCGCGACCATTACTGTGCCGCGCGGCGAGACTCGGCGGCTGCTTGTCGTAATCAACACGCAGTTTCGCGTACCGGCCGAGAGTCAGCTCGGCGAAGATCCCATCGGCCCGCGCCAGCATCGGGCCCTGCTTGCGATCGCGGTACTTGGCAATCGCCCAACGCAGCAGCTGGGACGCAGTCTGCACCTTGAGATAACGCTCTGCGGCGTCGGCCATGGCAGCCAAGGCTTCCTGGCGTTTGGCTTCGGCGATCGCGGCATTGGCTTGGCCGGCGATGCTAGCCAGGATTTGCTCGGCGCGTACCCGTTCGCCGGCCAGCATGTGGGTCTCATCGGCGAGGGTAGCGAGATGCGCTTCGAGCTCGCCGAGTTCCGTCGTGAGCATAGCGAGATCGCTGGTGTCGATTTCGGCCAGCACCGCTTCCAGATCGAGTCCGTCGGCATCGCGCGTCAGGGCATCACGCAACTGATCGATATCGCGCACCAGTGCGCGCTTGCGATCAGAGCGCGTGACCAGCGGCAGGGCCGCAGCGGCGCTGATCGTGCCGGCCGCTTCGAGCAGCGGCCGCAAGCGCGCGGCGGCGGTGTCAACCTGCAGAGCCGCCGCGTCACGCTGCTGCTCTGCGCTGGCGAGCGCGGTGTCGGCAGCGACGCATCGATCGCGTGCAGCCTGGGCCTGCTGCAGGCGTTCATACAGGGTGCGTGAGATCAGCACCGTGGCAGTTTCTCGCGCTAGCGCGGGGTCGAGACGTGCGGCGAGTTCGGCGCCCATGCGCTGAAAGCGTTCGAGATCCTGCTCCATGGGATCGATGCGATCGCGACGCAACTTGGCGACTTCGTCGAGATCCCCGACCACACTCGCCAGCAGCTCCAACGCCGCTTCTGCGCCTGCGACCGAAAGCGCCCTACCATCGAGCCCCGCCGCGCGCAGCCCGGCCGCCCATTGCTGATCCCAGTCGTGGCAGGCTTGCGCGGCGGTCGCGTCATTCTCCTGCAGTGCCTGCAGTTCGCGCGCGGCCTCGGTCAGACGCAGCAACAGCGACGTGCGCCGTTCCTGCGCAGTATCGCCGTGGCGAATGTGTTCTTCGGCAGCGCCGCAGAGCGCGATGAGATCGAGACCCGCGCCAAGCGCCACACAAGCGCTGTGCAGTTGCGCCGTTAGTGCGTCGGCAGCTTGATGCGCGGCGCGGTGCTCCTCGGCCGCTTCGCTCTGCCGGCTCGCGAGGATTACGGCAGCCGTAATGGCGGCTTCGCGCTGCGATAACCACGCCGAGACATCGTCCAGCGCCATGCCCGGCAGGTCGATGTGTTGCGTTTGCACAGACCATGCCTGGTCGAAGTCCAGCACGGCTTGGCGGTGCGCAACCAACAGGGCCGCGCGTTGTTCATGGGCGAGCACTTCGCGCTCATAGTGTTGTTTGCGACTGGTCAGTTCGGCGGCTTCGGCGGTCGAGCCGAGCTGCGTATCGGCCTGGTAATCTGCCAGCGCGATAGCCGCATCCAGGGCCGGCGCGCCGCTGGTCAAAGACGTAGTACCATCCTTCAAAGCCGCCCAGGTCTGGTCTCGATGCACGCGTGCCGTGTGCACGTCCGCGCGCGTGACGATGCTGCGCGAAGCGGCGTAGTGCTGCACCTCGAGACACGCGTCTTCGACCTTGGCAGCGGCCTCCACTACGCGTTCCTCGCTTGCGCGCAGGGTGACGACCAGCGCCTGGCGTGCCTCGCGCAAGGCTGCCACGCGTTCGCGGGAAGGCAGCGTCATCGCGCGCAGCCTGTGCGGTTCGCGCTGCCAGGGGGCGAGGGCCTGCAGGGCCTCACGCTGAGCGCCCTCAGCGCTCTCGATCGCGACAGCAAGCGCACGCTGCTTCTGCGGGCTGTTCCGCAAGCCCTGGGCTTGCGACAACGCCGCACGCAGCCCAGCCGCGACGGTGACCTCGCTCGTTGCCGCCAGCGCTGCGGACAAATTATCGATGTCGCGTTGCTTGTCCTTGACCGCCCTCGCGGCATTCGCCTGCGCCAGTTGCAGCGTGCCGTAGCTGGCGGCCAAACGCGCAACGGCTTTGCGTGCAAGCGATGACGGCAGCATCGCACGCACCACTGCTTCGTCTGTCGGCCAGCCGAGTTCGATGCAGCGCGCGCTTACCCCCTCGAGCAGCTGCTGCGCGGCCTGTCGGCGCAGGGCGAGATCGCCGGGGTGATCGCGCACGCGGTGCTTGAAGGCTTCGAGTGCTTTGATGTCGGCCTGCGCTGCCAGCAGCGCCCCATCGTATGCAATACCTTCGCGCTCTTCGCGCCGACGCAATGCATCGCCCTCGAAATGTTGCAGGCGCAGGTTTGCCTCGGCCAGCGCGGCCTGACCTTCGCCGAGCAGCACAGCGGCATCGGCTGGCAGATCCAGCACCGCACCAAGGGCGTCCCGCTCACACTGCTTGGTCAGCAGGGCCTGCACCGTGGGGGCGAGGCGACGCACCCGCTCGCGCGACGCGCGCGCACGTTCGAGTTCGGCGCGACGCGCGCGAGCCTGTTCGATGCGGTTGTCGATATCGGCGTGGGTGGCCTGAGCTTCTGTCCACGCGCGCGTGCGCACCGTCGTTTCTTTGAGTTCGGCGCTGGCCTGTTCGAGTCGTGCAGCCGCGATGTAATAGGCGCGGTCATTGGCCTTGCGCGGCGCCCAAAGCTTGTCAGCCTCGTCCGCTAAGGCGTCCTTGATGCGGCCGAGACCGGCAATGCCCGCCGCCGATTGGAACAACACCTGACCGACGTCCTTGGAGGCATCGAGGATGCTCTGGCCGCCCTGCACAAGCTGGCCATGATCAAGGCCGAACATCTGTTCAAAGAAGGCGCGCTCGACATTGCCGAGAAAAGCCTGCAAGGCAGCCTCGGCCAAGGGTTCGTCGTCGAGCGTGCGCAAGGGCGCCTTGCTGGATTTGCTGCGCTGGAAGGCGAGCTGCTGGCCGGCCGCATTTTCGACGATGGCGCCAAGACGCAGATCGGACTGCGCATGCACAAACGCCAGCGGTGAGCTGCGCGGCATGCCGAACAATAGTTCCTGCACCGCCGCGCGGACCGTCGACTTGCCGGCCTCGTTGGGCCCGACGATGACATGAAAATCGGACTCAGCGCGGGGAAACTCAAGCAGCGTATTGGTGAACTTGCCATAGCGCAGGAGTTCGAGTTGGCGCACACGCACGGGCTATTCCCCGCCGGCCAGCCGCGCGAGCAACGCGGGCGCGACCCTCCCCAGCAAACCCACCACGTCGCCGCCGCGCACCGCTTCCAGATCTGCCACCAGCGCATCGAGCTCATGGGGCATGCGTGCCGTGAAAACGCCGAAATCGTTCTTAAGCTGCAGCAGGAACTCCGGATCCTGGCCGGCCTCGCGCAGGATCTCCTGCAGATCGCTGAAGGCGTCAAAGTGATGGCCGGACTGCGCCGGATCGAGCAGGGCTTCGGTCTCGAGCTTGACCTTCTCCAGCCACAGTCGGGCGTTGTCTATGCTCGCAATGCGCGCCAGCACTTCGTTGCGCAGCTGGCTCTCAAGGCCGAACAGTTCGCCATGGGCCGCCGTGCGGCCATGGACGGTGACACGCACCGCACGCGGCACGTGGCTGTCGCGCTCAAGCAAGGCTTCCAGCGCGCGGCCGATGCTGCGCGCCACATCCAACAGCGAAGCACAGTCTGCGGCATCGATACGCAGCGCCTCCCAGCGCAGCACGTCGATGAAAATACGCTCGACCGTGGTGTGGCCTCGCCCATCGACCTCGACCAGCACCGCGCCGCGACGGCCGGTCTCGCGGATATGTCGGCCCTGCAGGTTGCCGGGGAAAACGATGATCGACGGGCCGTCCCACTGCGCGAACTCATGCACATGGCCAAGCGCCCAATACTGGTAGCCGCGCGCGTGCAACTCTTCGCGGCTGCAGGGCGCGTAATTGGCGTGTGCGGTATGGCCTTCGAGGGCCGTGTGCAGCACGCCAATGTTGTAATACCCGGCGACAGGGGGCGGATAGGCGACGGCGAGATTGTCGGTGGTTTCCTTGTGCCTGAAGCTCTGGCCGTGTAAGGCCACGCCCAGCGTATCGAGGGTGAAGGTCTGCGGTTTCTGCGTCGCGAAACACCGCACGTTGTCCGGCAGCTCGAGCTTGCGTGTCATCTCGCTCTCGGCGTCGTGATTGCCGAAAAGCACGAAAACCGCAATGCCGGCACGCTTGAGGCGGCCCATCTCGCGACAGAAGAAGATGCCGGTGTTGTGATCGCGCCAGCTGCCATCGTAGAGATCGCCGGCAATCACCATGAAATCAACTTGCTCCTCGATGGCACGATTGACCAGCTCGCAAAAGGCGTCCCGTGTCGCGTTGCGCAATTGCGCGGCCGGTGCATCGGGATAAGCGGCGAGTCCGGAGAGCGGACTGTCGAGGTGGATGTCGGCGGCGTGAATGAAGCGCATAGGGGCAACCAAGGACTCGGGTTGGCTGATTCTATCAAGCACTTCGACGCTTGCTTCACTTGCGTCGTGTTGGATCGGGAATCAGAGGGGTTCCGCGACCCCTGTGTTAGCATTTGGGCCAGCGCGGACCCACCCCGTCTTGGCGCATAATCACCCGTGAGCACACCGCGTATCCGTAACGAATTCGCGGATGCTCGAATTTCGCTGGGCCGGGTGGCGCGCTCGCAATTGGAGGTTCCTAATGCACTACGACCTATTGATCAAAAATGGCACCGTCGTTGACGGTACCGGCGCGCCGCCACGGCAGGCGGACGTCGCAGTATTGAACGGCCAGATCGCGGCGATCGGCCGCCTCTCCGTGGGTGCGCGGCGCACTATCGATGCTGCGGACTGCGTGGTCGCCCCGGGCTTCATCGACCCCCACACTCACTACGACGCACAAATCTGCTGGGACTCTGCAGTGACGCCTTCACCCTGGCACGGCGTGACCAGTGTGGTGATGGGCAATTGCGGCGTCGGTATCGCGCCGTGTCGGCCACAGTCACGTGAAGTGGCCATGCGCGATCTGGTCAATGTTGAGGCGATCCCATTCGAGGTGCTGGACCGTGGCATCACCTGGGAGTGGGAGACCTTTCCCGAGTTCATGGATGCCGCCGCGGCGCGCAAGCCAGCGGTGAATCTCGCCTTCCTCGCCCCGCTCACGCCATTCCGACACTACGTGATGGGTGAGGCGTCGATGGAACGCGCGGCCAGCGCCGCTGAGATCGTGCAGATTCGCGCCTTGCTCGGCGACGCCATCGATGCCGGCGCTTTCGGCTTTTCCAGCACGATGCTCAATCAGCACATGGGCTATGGCGGCCGTCCGCTGGGTTGTCGCAATACGAGCGCCGAGGAATATCAAGCTTACGCCAAGGTGCTCAAGGAACGCGGCAAAGGTGCGATCGAAATCGCACTCACGCGCCAGATCGCGGTGCTGGATGACGAGGAATACGCCGTGCTCGCCGCGCTGCTCGAGCACAGCAACCGGCCCGTGACCTTCATCGCCATGTTCGATCGCGACGATATTCCGGAGGCGGTGCGCGACACGCTCGCCAAGGTCGCGCCGTTAATCCAACGCGGCGCACGACCGCAAACTTCGCCGTTACCGCTCACGCGTGAAGTGAACATGCGAAATCCATTCTCGTTTGCCGCCTTCCCCTCCTGGCGACGGGTGTTCGCGGATCAATCCAAGACGGCCCAACGCGCGGTCTATCAAGATCGCGCGTTTCGCGATCAATTCCGCGAAGATCTAAAAAAGCCACAGACCTTCGGCAACTGGTCGCGGGTGCGGGTACATGAGGTTCGCTCCGCCGCGCTCAAGTCGTGCGAGGGCAGATCGATCGCCGAGCTGGCGGCCGCACAGGGCCAGGATCCGGTCGATGCCTTTCTCGATCTAACCTTGCTGGATGATCTGGATCTGGAATTCACCCTCTCGACCTTCAACCATAGGGTCGATCGAATGAAGGAGATCCTCGCGAATCCCGACATCCTGCTCGGACTCGGTGACGGCGGCGCCCATGTCGACATGCTGTGCGACTCCGGCTACCCAACCTACCTGCTCGGCACCTGGGTGCGCGAACATCAGGCACTCAGTCTGGAAGAAGGCGTTCGCCGCCTGACCAGCGACCCGGCAGATTTCTTCGGCATCAAGGATCGCGGGCGACTGGCGTGCGGCCTGGCCGCCGACATCACCATCTTTGATCCGCTCACCGTCGGCTCGAGTAATCGCGGCGAGCGTCGCTACGATCTGCCCGGCGGCGCCAAACGCATGGTGATGCCGTCGCGCGGGATCCTGCACACCATCGTTAATGGTGAATGTGTGTATGAGGGCGGTGCCGTAACGGACGCCCGTGCTGGGCGGGTCCTGCGGTCGTGAGCAACCGATGCGCGCGACTTATGAGAATCCGGACTAGGCCGACCAAATCGTGGGCTGAAGGTTTTGCTGGTAAACAGCGTTTGGTTGCGACAGCGCGTTAAAGGTAGGTTGGGGTGAGCGCCGCGAACCCCAACATCAATTTTCCGCCGGGTGACCGCGTAGTCGCGAATCGGAGTAGCCGCGCGAGCTGGTTTACTCACTGTTGGGCTTCGCAAGCTCACCCCAACCTACCCGATCGAGTCAAGCTCACCCCAACTACCCGATCGGGTTATGTCCAACGGCGGCAACTATGCGCGATTAACGCGCGGCATCACTTCTTCGGCCATCAAACGCATCGAGTGTTTCATCGCCGCCTTGTCTTGCCAATCGTGCGCGGCATAGAGCAAGGTCCCGAAATCACCGATCCGATCACGCAGCGCAAGTATTTCTTTGGCGACCGTATCCGGACTGCCATGAATCACGCAGGCCTCACGGATCTGCTGCGGTTGTAGTAGCGCGGGATCGTCTGTTTGGTTGGCGACGAACGGGCCACGGAAATTCGAGCGGTCGAAGATCTTGAATAGATATTCAAAATAATAGTCGTAAGCACCGCCCGCCTGACGCACAAATGCGGCCGCTTCCGCGTCGGAATCGGCGACGAAAATACTGCGTGCCACATGCCAATCGGTGGGGTTTGGCGTGCGCCCGGCCGACTCTGCGCCTGCCACGTAAGCCGGCCAGTGGGTCTTCAGTACCCACTCGGCGACAAAATTCGCGGAGACTGGCAAAAAGCCGCGTCGCCCCGCAAATTTGAGCGAACCCGACGACGGGCTGACCGCCGATATCGCGATCGGTGGATGCGGTTGCTGAAAAGGCTTTGGCACATAACCCAGCTTGATATCGTGATGAGTCCAGGTGCTCATATCGATCGTCCAGTGTTCGCCCTGGAGGTTGTACGGTGGATCGCTAGACCATAATTTGAGGATGTGGTCGATCGATTCTTCCGCCATCTTCATGCGATCTTTCTTCAAAATCCCGAACAGTTCGAAATCCGACGGCAGACCGCCCGGCCCCACGCCCATGATGAAGCGCCCCTCGCTCAGGTGATCGAACATCGCGGCCTGGCCAGCCACCGCCGCCGGGTGATACTGCGGCAGACAGATCACGCCCGTGGCAAACTTGATTTGCTTGGTGCGAGCGATCAAATTCGCGTGGAACATGAGCGGTGAGGTGATCTGCTCCACCGCCGCAGAGTAGTGCTCACCGACCCAGGCCTCGGTATACCCGAGCTGATCGGCGTAGACAATCGCTTCGATGTCGTCTTGCAGCGTCTGGTGGTAGACGCTGTCCGCATGATGCAATGGCATCATGAAATAGCCGAGATGCATGGGTTCTCTCCTTCGTTCGAGCAAGGTTCAACGCCAGCCGACCTTAGCGAGCGTCGCTGGGAGTTTACGGGCTTTCGCTTGCGTTATCTGTATGGCGGCGCAGCATTTCCCGATCCCGCAAACCGTGTGTTTAAGGTCGGGAAGATTGGAGCGCCCCAATCATACCGAGGGTGCAGGTAAACGCCAGATCCTGCGGAAGACCTAAGCGTAAAAGCATGCCCGCGCGGTGCACGTGTTGCCCGCAATCTCGTGCGATGCGCGTTGACACCCGGCCTGTGGTAACGAACTATTCGGTGACCTTAGTGCTCGCAGTTCAGGACGGATGGCCATCGTTGCGCCATCGATGAAGCGCTCGAGGTCGCGAAACGAGGCTCAGTGCCGCGCGAGTTTCGCGCAGCATCTATACAACACTCGAGGACCCGAGAACTCGGGTTGGATCGGCGAGGGAGTCTCGGATGTACTTCAAGGTTTATGACGACCTGATCCCGGAGTGGCTCCAGGATCACTACCAGCTCGCTATTCTGGGCCGTGCTGGCGACAAGGCACTCCATCCCAATGTCGAGTTCCGCTGCAAATACGAGGACACCGCCCTCGACAGTCGCGGGCAAGCGCCGATGTCGTTCTTTCACGTCTTAAAATCGAGTGCCGCGAATTCGCCTCATTTCGACACCTTCTATGAGATCCCTCGACTGTTTTGCCAAGCCGAGAATCTGGCGCTACAGGAAATCCTCGCGGCACGGATCTATTTGATTCTCCCCTACGCCACCGAGCTCAAACATTACGCCCCTCATATCGATTTCCCGGTTGCCCACACGGTGCTGCTCTACTACGTCAATGATGCGGATGGTTGCACGGTATTCTTCAATCAACAGAAGGAAGTCGTGCAGGAAATTACGCCCAAGAAAGGACGCCTGCTGGTCTTCGACGGCACGGTCTATCACGGTGGTGGCATTCCACGTACCGGCCCACGCTGTGTCGTGAACTACGACATTACGTGTCATTCACGCACCCCGCAGGGGCGCCCGACGAACGCACCCCCGCGCTAACGCAGTTTGGCGGGACAGTGCCGGTAGTTTAAAGCCCCTTCATGATGTCGCGCCCCATGGCCCAACGGTGCACCTCGGAGGGCCCATCGTAGAGCCGGAACGGGCGGATATTGCGGTAGATGCGCGCCACCGCAGTGTCATTGCTGATCCCGCTACCGCCTAGGATCTGCACCGCGCGATCGACCACATTGCCGAGCTTCTCCGAGCAATAAACCTTGCACATGCTCGTTTCGCGTCGCGCTTCCTCGCCTTGATCGAGCAACCACGCCGCATGCCGCACGGCGAGCCGGCAGTGGTGTAGATCCATCACGTTATCGGCGAGTTGGAAGCTAACGCCTTCGTGCTCGCCGATCGGGCGCCCAAAGGCCACCCGTTTGCGCGCGTAATCAACGGCGATATCGTGCGCGCGCTGCGCCGCACCGAGCCAGCGCATGCAATGCGTGAGGCGTGCCGGACACAGGCGCACCTGTGCATATTTAAACCCTTTGCCCACTTCGCCGAGTACGCGATCGGCGGTCACGCGCACCTGATCGAGCAGAATCTCGCTGTGCCCGCCGACATAAACATCATCCAGGGTCTCCATGCGCCGGATTTCGGTGAGACCCGGCGCGCCGGTATCCACCACAAACATGGAGGCGCCAATCTTATGGCCCGCAGGGTCCTCGGTCTGCGCCATCACGATGTGGAAGTCGGCCGCCGCAAAACTCGTGATGAACCATTTGCGCCCGGTGATCACGAAGTCATCTCCCACTGGGCGCGCGGTGGTTTGCAACAGCGACGGATCGGCACCCGCGCCGCCAGGCTCGGTCATGGCAAAGGTCGAACGCTGAGTCCCGGCCAGCAAGGGTTGTAGCCAGCGTTCCTTCTGCGCTTGGGTAGCGATCATCTCAAGCATGTGGTGATCGCCCTCGCCCGGCATACAGTGCAGTGCAAGCGGCCCGAACAACGAATAACCGGCGGCCTCGTAAACCACCGCGCGGCCCAGGTGACTGAGGCCGATACCGCCGTATTCAAGCGGCGCATGCAGCGCAAAGAGCCCGGCCTCACGCGCACGGCGGCGAAGTTCCTCGATCAAGGCCTGGGTCGGCCCGTGCACGTCTTGACGTGCATCATTCTCCAGCGGAATCACTTCGCGGCGTACGAATTCGCGCACGCGCGCCTGCAGCTCTGTTAGTTCTGTCGGCAGTGAAAAGTCCATCGAATAGGGTCTCCCGAGGTTGGCATAGAAAGTTCGCAACGCGCCACGCCCAGACTCTAACCGAGCGCGTGAAAAGCACCAGGCCGGGTATTGCTCGAAACTCTGTGTTGCTTTGCAGCCAAATTTCCAGACACCAGGGAGCACGCCCCCCTGCCCCAAACACACTACCCCACTCAGGTAGTTCGCCCTAGATTCGAGCGTTGCTAGTCTGCTTAATCCGTGATGAGCGACAACGCGCGCTCACGCAGTGCCTCCTTCAAGAGTTAGCACCCTGATGACCGAAGGTACCACCACGCCCGAAGTCCCTCCGCGCTTCGGGCTCCAACCGGGCGATCCGGTATGGCTGGCGTTCATCCGCGTTGGCGGCCGCCACCTCGGCGCCATCGCGGCCGTGGTT
>JAYTEX010000177.1:0-4133 GCA_043734785.1 Pseudomonadota bacterium
CTACGCGTCTACGCCTGCAGCAAACCCTGCAAATGGGACTGCCAAGTGTAATTCGTGAGATCAAGCTGGATCGGCGTGACCGAGATAGCATTGCCGGCGATGGCATGCAGATCGGTATCCGCCTGTTTCTCGCCTTCGGGGTAGGTCAACTTTACCCAGTAGTAGGGAACGTTCCGACTATCGACACGCGGATCGATACTGAACGCGCCTGGTGGCCTTTGACCGTGGCGCGTGACACTGATGCCGGTGATGGCGGCGACGTCGCAATCTGGGAAGTTGATATTGATGAGACTTCCAGTTGGCCAGTGATCAGCCCCAAGCAGTTTTCGTAGCAGATCGGGGCCGTATTGATAGGCCCCTTCCCATTGCGCCTCCCCCCCGAGCGGGCGCACCACACTGAGCGCGATCGAACGCACCCCGAGTAGGGTGCCTTCCATGGCTGCGGCAATCGTGCCGGAATAGGTCACGTCTTCTGCCAGATTGGCGCCGTTGTTGATGCCGGACAAGACTAACGTGGGCTTGCGATCCTTCATGATTTCGTGGAAGGCCATCAGCACACAATCGGTTGGGGTGCCGACCACGGCGTAGCCTTTCTCGCTGGTTCTGCGCAGGCGGATCGGTACATGCAGGGAGATGGAATGGCTGGCGCCGCTTTTTTCGTGATCCGGGGCGACCACCCAGATATCGTCGGTGAACTCCTGCACGATGTTCTCCAGCACCTTAATCCCAGGCGCGTCGATACCGTCGTCGTTGGTGATCAGAATGCGGCTGTCCGCGAAAGGCTTACGTTTAATCATGCGAATCTCACTGAGTTCGTTGCAGCATACGAACGCTATTATCGGCCAGTGCAGGGGTTTTTAGGATAGGGAGCGCACATTTGGAAGCGATTGGTGACCATCGCTGCGGCGACTTGTGTCGTCATGCGCCACTTTGCCGTCCGCAATGCCGATCCGCCTGTTTGCGCGCCGCCCCAGTGCAGGATCGTGGGTGACAATGATCAAGGTCACCTTTTCACGCGCGTGTAGATTCTCGAGGATCTCCACCACCTGGGCACCTGAGGCGGAATCCAGGTTTCCGGTAGGCTCATCGGCGAGCAGTAGGGCCGGGCGCATGATCGTCGCTCGCGCGATCGCAACCCGCTGGCGTTGACCGCCAGAAAGTTCGTTCGGCCGATGGGTCGCGCGATCGGTCAGCCCGAGCCCGGCTAAAGCCGCCGCCACCCGTGGCGCGCGTTCACGTGGCGGTACGCCGGCCAGGGTGAGTGGGAGTTCAACATTCTGGGCGGCAGTCAGTCGTGGCACGAGATGAAAGAACTGGAATACGAAGCCGATCGCGCGGCTGCGGACCGCGGCAAGTTCATCATCATCCAGTGATGTCACATTCGCGCCATTCAAATGAAAGGTGCCGCTGGTCGGCCGATCGAGCAGGGCGATGAGGTTCAGCAAGGTCGATTTGCCAGAGCCCGAAGGGCCCATGATCGACACGTACTCGCCGACCTGGATGCTGAGATCGATGCCCGCCACGGCATGCACGGTCTGGTCGCCCAGAATGAAGGTTTTGGTCACGCCGGCCAGTGCTATCAAAGGCACTGCCGGATCAAGGCTCGTCGACACCGTCATCAGGTATTGCGTAGGCGCCATCTTTCACATCTTTGCGGCCGATCGAATTCACGATCTGGGTGCCTGCATCGAGTCCTTCCAGCACCTCGGTAAACTCCCAGTTCGACACGCCTGGTTTGAATATCCGCTTCTCGAGGCGTTGCGTAGCGGGATCGTAGATCAGCACTTCGGTGCCATTGAGTACAGCCTCCGAGGGCACTCGCAGCACATCCGGATGTTCTTCTATCAACACTTCGATATCGGCGCTATAGCCCGGTAACAGATCTGCCAGATCTTCGGGTCGCTTAAGCTCGACTTCGACCTCCACGGTGCGCGCCTGCTTCTCGCGTTCGAGCACAAAGGGTGCGACTCGCCGCACGACCGCACCACAGCGCTTGTCCGGAAACGCATCTAAAGAGACGCAGGCCGACATTCCTGGCTTGATCGCAGGCGCATCGATTTCGTCGATCGGCGCAGACACATACATGCAGGACATATCGATCAGATCGATCGCAGGCAGGGTGGCAATCCCGGTCGGGGAGGGCGTGATGAATTCGCCGAGCTTGGCGTTGAGTTCCGCGACGATGCCGGCGAATGGCGCGCGCAGGCGTGATTTCTCGATCTGCTGTTCGACCATGTCGCGCCGCGCCGCGCTGGAGGCGATCACAGCATGCGCGGCGGCGCAGGCCGCGCGACGCGAAGCGGTACGCGTGACGGCGGTATCCATCGCCTCTTCCGCGATCAGTTTTTGCTTGGCGAGCCGCTGCAGGCGGTTGGACTCGCGCAGCGCACCGGCGGCCGTCACGCAGGCCTCATCCGCCCGCCGCTCGCTGGTGACAATATCGGTCTCGATTTGTCGGAGCTCAGCTTTGAGATCGTTATTCCAGATCTCCATCAGAACCTGATTCGCTGCGACCTGATCGCCCTCGCGCACCGGTAAGATCGCCACGATCCCCGGCATCGAAGGTGACATCTTCGCGCGCGAGCAGGCTTCAATCGTGCCGACGCGGGTATTGGACACGGTGGCCCGCACGACACCGCGTTCGACTGTATGCAACAGCACTTCGACGGGCTTGGGTCGTGACAGCCACCAAACGCCCCCACCAATGCCGGCCACCACCAAAAACATCACTAACCAACGCATGCGGCGATGGTAACCCGAAGCCGCCAGCAAATGCTGGCCCAGCGCAACTGCAGACGGATATGTCCACGATGTGCCCCGAACTGGCGGTGAAATCCTTAGATTCGCCGCATCGAATCAGCGACTGCCGATTGACCAATACGCAAGCGACTTTTAGAATCGCCGAGCCCACAAGATGGGCCCAGCACATCGGGCGATTAGCTCAGCGGGAGAGCACTGCCTTCACACGGCAGGGGTCAGTGGTTCGATCCCACTATCGCCCACCAAATTGAATCAGATACTTAGCGCTATTTTTCCCTTTGCGGCAAGCCTTGTACTTACTCAGTACTTAAACCGCCCTTTGGAATTTCCCGCGTGCAACGTTATTTCACTCTCTTTGTCGATAGCAGCACGAGGACAATAGCGATCCATACCAGCTTAAATTTCATGTGCCCTAAGACCCGAAGGTATAACGAATAGGGCTCTATCCGACGGCGCGTCTTAGCGACCTGTCACCCGAAGCGTTCGAGAGACGCCAAGCGCGCTCAATCGAGTGTCCGGGATTTCGGGGTCAAATCAAACAGCGTGCCCACTTTGTCGGGCTGAATTTCTCGCGGGGTGCGCGAACTTCAAGGGATGACGACCTTGTTAAAAAAGTCTTCGGCGATCGCAGGGTCAAGTGTTTTGAGCCGCTTGTAGACTTCCAGCACCTTGCCACGCTGCCCTGACTGAGCGTAGGCGACGCCCTGGCTGTACCACGCAGCGGCATCTTCCGGATTGAGGCGCAGGGCCTGCTGGTAGGCATCGATGGCCTGGGCGGACTGTCCGGCATCACCGTAGGCGTTGCCCATGAGATACCACGCCGTGTCGCTGCCAGGTTGTGCTTTTGTCCAGCGGCGACTGTGTTCGATCAAAGCCGGCCAGTCCTTGCGGGTTTCCAGTTCAATGCCTTTGTTCACCCATTGCGTGACGGGTGGCGCGGCTGCCGGTGCCGGGGTGCTGCGTTGGGCCAGTGCATTCACCCATTCGACGGGCACCGCGAAATTGAGGTTTTGCCCCTCACTAAAATAGAAAGTGATCAGCCCTACCAGCGCGCCGCTCTCATCAAATAGGCCGCCACCGCTGGAGCCCGGGGAGATGGCGGCGGTGGTCTGGATATAGTGGCCGCCTTCGACTTCGCGCAAGCTGGAGACGATACCGTCCGAGAGCGTGAGTTCGAGGCCCTTGGGGGCGCCGATGGCATAGACTTTGGCACCGACTTTGAGCATTTTGGTGGTGCCGACCACGACTGCCGCGCTGCTGAGGGAGCATACATCCAGGGCAACCGCACTTAAATTACCGCACTGGCAAGGAGTTGCTCGCGGAAGGGATCGCTGAAGCCAGCGCGGATCCGCTTCTTCCGTACACTCAGCTTT
>JAYTEX010000178.1:0-3890 GCA_043734785.1 Pseudomonadota bacterium
ACTTTGAAGTTTTTCACGACCGTGAGGATTACCTGCTCGAACCACGTAGCGCGATCCTCCTCGTCTCGCGCTCTGCGCTAGACGGTGTTTTCAAGCAGCTCCGAAAAATGCCACCCGTCCCAACACTCATCATTCACGACGAAGTCCATGACCTCGGCAGTCCAGGCGGAGTCGCAAAACTCGGCGGACAACCGGAACTTTTCTCTTTGCGCCTCGGCCTGAGCGCCACGCCCGACCGCGCATACGATGCGGAGGGCACCGCCTTCATTGAACGCGAGATTGGCCCCGTCGTTTTTCGCTTTGGCATCGAAGACGCGATCCGTGCCCGCATCCTCTGCCCATTCCGCTACGTGGCCCTGCCGTATCAATTGACCGAGGAAGATAAACAAGACTTGCAGCAGGTTCGCCGACGCGAAGCGGCTGCCAAGCACAACGGCCAGCCGTGGACGAAGGAGCAGCTTTGGATCGAGCTGTCTCGTGTTTACAAAAAGGCGAGGGAGAAGCTTCCTGCCTTCGCGCGATTTCTGTCTGCGCAGACGCCGGATTTCCTCAAATGGTCCATCCTTTTCGTCGAGGACCGCGAATACGCCGACGCGCTCTATCCGATCATTCATCAGCGCACCCACAAATATAGTTGTTACTACGCCGAGGATCAGGCCGACGTCTTACGCCGCTTCATCGCTGGTGATCTCGACTGCCTCATTACCTGTCACAAGATTTCGCAAGGCATCGACATCCGTGCGCTGGAAAAAGTCATCCTGTTTGCTTCGGCGAGCGCGCGCTTGGAAACGATCCAACGACTAGGGCGCTGTCTTCGGACGAATAAGGAGCAGCCGGATAAAATGGCAACCGTGATCGACTTTGTGCTCGCAAATGAAAACGGCGAACCCGATCCCGAGGGCGTTGACTACGAGCGTTACGTCTGGTTTCAGAACCTCGCCAGTATTACATCGGAAACACCACGAAGGAAATCGACCCCGCTGTTTCAACCGCCATCCAAGAAGCCTGCTCGGCGTTGGGCCAGTCGTCAACAGTCGCCGAGCGTATTCTGGGATGGATCGAGGCCGCTGCTGGCGAAGGCCTGTCCGCTGAGGAAAAGGCGCAGCGTGTTGGTCTGATCCGGGATGAAATCGAATCGGAGAAAATGCCATGAAAATTCAACTGCTGGGCTGGGAAAGCCGCGGCCTGCGCTGTCCGGACCTCAACATCGACTTCACCATCGGCGGGCGCGTGCCGAAGGTCGGCCTGCTGCAAATGCCCAACGGTGTCGGCAAAACCACCACACTTGCTTGCTTGCGCGCAGCGCTGGACGGCTCGGCGACGGATTGGAATGAAGCGCGGGTGCGAGAGTTTCGTCCGCTCGATGTCACGAGCGACACCGGCACCTTTGTCGTCCGGCTCATGGTCAACGATACCGAGCGGCTCACGTTCGAGATGACTTTCGATTTCGAGAACGGCTTCGTGTCCTACCAGACGACATTCAAGAAACGACAGGAGCCGAATTTCGTTCCGCCGCCGAATGTCGAGAGGTTCTTGAACCCGCGCTTTGCGCGACTCTTCATTTTCGACGGCGAACTCGCCAAGCAATTGCTCGATGAACAAGGCGAAGACGCGGGGCGCGTCATCGACACCTTTTACCAACTCTACTTGCTCGATGAGATGAAGCAGGTCGCGCAAAGCGAGTTGGAGGATCACACGCGCCATCGGCGTTCAGCGAATCCGAATCCGGCGGCGGTGGATCGCCTCGAACGCGAGATCAAGCAACTCGACAAGCAGCTCCGGACTTTGACCGAGAAAGCCGACCAGTCGCGTGTCGCGCATACCGAGGCCGCAGCGCGCATCGCAGTGCTTGAAGTGGAAGTCGGCGAACAGGTGCGTCGGCATGAAGAATATCGCGAACAGGAGCGACAGGCTGACGAAGCCTCGCGGCAGGCCGATCAGGAATTGAAAATGGGCTTGCAGAAACTCGGCGCGGAACTGCCCGATCCTTGCTTCATCCATCCGGCTTTCAGCCATGGGCTGCGGCGGTTGGCCGCGTCCCTTGATCGGTTGAAGCTCCCGGGTCCGTGGTCAAAGATTTTCTTCACCGAACTCGCTGAGGAAGCCGAGTGCATCTGCGGGCGTGCGCTAGATGACACCTGCCGCGTGCATCTCCGCGAGCGAGCGAAAGAGATTCTCGCGGACGAAACCTCCAACTTCATGAACACGCTCAAGGAGGACATTCGCCAACTCGGCAGCCGTGAGGAAGGCAGTTTTGCAGACCGGGTTGGAACCTTGCGTGGCTTTCACCAGCGACTCGGCGACGCCGAGCAACACAAGAATCGGATTCGCGTCGAGTTGAGCGGCGATGTCGAGATTCAACAGCGGGAGGAAGAACTGACCAAGTGCAAGTCCGACCGTGACGCGGCCAAGCAATTCCTTGCCGATTTCGACCGCGAAATTCTGCCTACCGATCAAGCGGAATCAGGCTGCCGCAAATGGTTCAACCGTGAACTCGCTGAGCGGAACAAGAAACGAGCAGAGATCACCGGCACGCTGGATTTCAAAAACCGGACCGACGTGCTGATGCGCATTCTCGACACCGCCTACGCCAATGCACACCGAGCGCTAAAAGACGCGGTCGTAACCGCGACAAACCAGCGTTTGGAGAAAGTGCTCGTCCACAGCCCGGTGCGGATTGCCGACATTACTAGAAACATCCGGCTAGCTAGCTTGTCCGGCATAACCCAGGGCGGAGCAAGCGCCGGGCAGACACTTGCCATCGGCTACGTGTTTCTCACCACGTTGCTGAATGGCACGGCACATCAATTCCCATTGGTTGTGGATAGCCCCGCTGGACCGATGAGCTTCGACGTGCGGCGAGAAGTCGCTCCGCTAGTGCCTCAACTCTGCGATCAGTTCATTGCGCTAACGATCGACGCCGAGCGCCAAGACTTCGTCGATCCGCTTTACGAGGCTGCGGGTCATGACGTGAAATTCCTCACCGCATTTCGCCGCAGCGTTCGCACCGAAGCGCTGCTCGCTGCACTTCCCGCTTCCGGCGTCACCCAAACAAGCAATGGCGTGCTCGTTGAGGGACGCGACTACTTCCTGCGTTTCCAGCTCGCCGAAACCACCTAACTCACCATGGCCTTCCGCATCAGCAGTATCTGCGACAATTGGTTCTCGAATCTCGCCGAACAAGAACCACTCAAGCGCAAATTTGACTACTACTACCTATGCACGCTGTTGGGCTTGGCTGCGTCTCGCAAACGCAAACCCGGAGATGATGCCAAGGAGTTCGTCGATGAATTCATCGTTTCCTACCGTCCTTACCAGCGGCAACTGATTGGGCTGTTGCTCTTCGCGCACCTTCACGACCTCCGGATCAAATTGGACGAAAAAAAAGCGGTCGCGGAGCAGGTGGTGAAACTGGTCGCGCCGATGCGCGGCGCACAGCTCACAGAAGAAGGCTTCGCCCTGCTCAATGCCTACTGCCAGGGTGGTTTCGAGCTACTCAGCGAGAACCTCGATAAGCCGCACAAAGTGGTCTTTTTCCTCCAAAAATATCACGAGTTACTCGACGAAAATGTGTGGGGGAATGCCATCTGGGCCGCAAGCCTCGCCGTCGCGGAAGAGGGCGTGCAGCTTGGATAGGCTGCGGCTTGGAGGCGGAGTCTCGCAGCAATCGTTTTCTGTGATCCCGCCAGACATTTCTCTCCGCGACTACCCAAAGGACGCGGTCCCCGCGTGGCTGGATGCTGGCGGTCGCGGCATCCTCGCGATGGCGACGGGTGCGGGGAAAACGCTCACTGTGAGATACAACGGATTTCTGGACCAGCATTTGGTTAGTGGTTGGAGTTAATGTGGGCCTCGAAAGAGGCGGGGGTTTGGTATCCGAGGGAGGAGTG
>JAYTEX010000179.1:0-7369 GCA_043734785.1 Pseudomonadota bacterium
GATATCTGCAAGGGCAAGCGCTACAACCGCGAAACGCTCGAAATTTTCTACAAGGGCCGTACCATCAGCGAAGTACTCGACATGACCGTCGAAGACGCCTGCGCATTCTTCGCTCCCGTCCCGATGATCGCGCCCAAGCTGCAGACGATGATGGACGTAGGTCTATCCTATATTTGCCTCGGCCAGAATGCGACCACGCTCTCAGGCGGCGAAGCGCAGCGCGTGAAGCTCTCGCGAGAGTTATCCAAACGGGATACCGGCAAGACTTTGTACATTCTCGATGAACCCACTACTGGCCTGCATTTCTACGATATAGAGCAACTGCTCAAAGTGCTGCACCGACTGCGCGATCACGGCAATACGATTGTGGTCATCGAACACAATCTCGATGTGATCAAGACTGCCGACTGGGTGATCGATCTCGGTCCCGAAGGCGGCAACAAGGGCGGCCACATTATCGCCGTCGGCACGCCGGAAGACATCGCGCTACACCCGCAGAGCTACACCGGGCAGTTCCTGGCGCCACTGCTGGGGCTGGAGCCGCAGCGGCAGCAAAGCGTGGCATGAGCGGGCTTACTTGGTCGGCCCTGAAAAAAGCATTCTGCGCGGTGGAAATAGGGAACTGCTCGCATTGTGTCGAGATGATTTTGCAATATCTGTGGGTTTCGCCGAGCGAAAGCTTGCAAAGTCGCGCGCAGATACGAAACCCGAACGGGTTGTTGGGGTGAGCTTGACCCGATCACGTAGGTTGGCGTGAGCTTGACCCGATCGGGTAGGTTGGGGTGAGCTTGCGAAGCCCAACAGTGCGTAGACCAGCTGGCGCGGATACTCGGATTCGCGACGACTAGCCTGACACAGGGGGGTCACTCGGCGGATAGTGGATGTTGGGGTTCGCGGCGCTCACCCCAACCTACCTTGAACACGCTGCCCGCATGCGCTTTGGCGGCGATAGAAGCGACTTTTTCAGGGACGACTACTTACGGATGACACGGTGTAATTTCAGCCCTTACAGGCGCGGTGCGCGCATAGCCGATGCCCCAGCGAAGGCTGGGGACCGCGACCTGGAATCTGTAGGTGTTGGTGTTTAGTCGGGTTTCCGGATAAGCACTACGCGCTTAATAGGGTGATTGAAACGGCGCCGTTAACACCCATGCCTCCGTGGTCCTATTCTCGAATTAAATCGCTATCTGCCGCCCCAATCCCGCCGCGTAAATCACCACCACCGGCAACTGCGCCTGCAGCGTGATCACGTGCGAGAGCAGCGCATTGAATTCGCGCCGCGCGTGCAACGCATTCGTGGCACCGATGGGGTAAGCGACCCGCCGACCGAGCCGATGGGCGAGATAGGAAGTTAGCAAAATCGCGGACACCAGATCATAGCCCGGCCACACCGTGACGGCAGTCATGTGCAGATAGGAGGTCATCCATTTGAACAGGAAAGCCGTCGCCAGGATCCCTTGCAGCGGCAGCACGAATTCCGGATGGCGGTAGAAGAGTGGTAGGACGGGCGCCAGTAGCGCCAGCGCGTACATCACGCCGAGCACTGTGCTCGTGCGTGCATCCTCCGCCGTCAGCAACAGTTCGATCCCTGGCGCCTCACGCAGCCCGAACAGGGCTGGATACGAAAAAATCACGAAGCCCAAGACCAGCGCGGCGCGTGTAAATGGCCCGCCCAGATGCTCCCACATCCAAAGCGCCGGCGGGTTGTGTGCGAAGAAATGTGTCATCCAGCGCTCGAAGAACGGCTCGATGGCGGCCAGCAGACCGAAGATCGCCATTGCAAGCCAAAGCTGGCTGCAGAGGAGCACGTCGAGGATGTACATATTGAGTGGCTATCGGCGGGCTGTCAGATCGTTTTAATTCAATTGACCACGCAGGCACGGAGGGCACAGAGAAAGTCATCCGTGCCTGCGTGGTTTATCTTGCTCTTCGTGCCCTATGGCGCCTGCATGGTTAATATGCACAGCAGATTACTTCAAGCGACACTGGAGCGGTATACATGACAGCGCTGATTTGCGGCTCGTTCGCCTATGACAACATCATGGTCTTTCAGGACCATTTCAAGAATCACATCCTGCCAGACAAGATTCACATCCTGAATGTCTCGTTCCTGGTCCCGCAGCTTCGCCGCGAGTTCGGCGGCTGTGCGGGCAATATCGCTTATAACTTAAAGATCCTCGGCGGCCAACCCATTCCCATGGGCACCGTGGGCATTGATTTCACGGCCTATGCCGATTGGATGGACCAATGCGGTATCGAGCGCACGCATGTGAAAGTGGCGCCGGGAACACTGACCGCACAAGCCTTCATCACGACCGATCTTGCGGATAACCAGATCACGGCCTTCCATCCCGGCGCGATGGAACACTCGGAGAGTAACAAAATTGCCGATGCCAAGGGCGTGACGATTGGGATTATCGCGCCAGACGCTCGACAGGGCATGATCGAACACGCCGCGCAGTTCAAGGCCGCGGGGATTCCCTTTATCTTCGATCCCGGTCAGGGCATGCCGATGTTCAATGGTGAAGACTTGAAGAGTTTCATCGAACAGGCGAACTGGGTCACGGTGAACGATTATGAATCCGAGCTTTTGCAAGAACGCACCGGCTGGACCTTGGACGAGATCAGCCGGCACGTAGAAGCCTTGATCGTCACCCGTGGCAGCGAAGGCTCGTGGATCTTCACGCGCGATGGCCGGCTTGAGATACCCGCCACGAAACCCACTGCGGTACTGGACCCCACCGGCTGTGGTGATGCTTACCGTGCAGGCCTGCTCTATGGGTTGATGAATAAACTCGATTGGCCGGTGACCGGTCGGATCGCGTCGCTGCTGGGTGCTATCAAAATCGCGCAAGCCGGCACTCAAAATCACCGCTTCACGCGCGAGGAATTCGCTGCACAGTTTCGAGCATCCTTCGGGATGCCGTTACGGTGGTAGTCGTGCGCGAAAAAAACTGAGGTAGGAACGGGAGTCCTTCCCGTCCTGGCTGCATCTCGTTCGCGTAGTGAGCCTTCGAGCGGAACGCGCAGTACACTGCAGCGCTTCAAGTTTGCCGGATTAATCTCCTGGAGATCGCATGGACGCGACGCTCGATACGGGGCTTTACTCGCTGGTGATCCTGGCACGCCTGTGTGGCGTGCCAGCGAATCCCGCGACGCTACAGCATGAATTCGGCCGCTCCGCTCAGGCCTGGTCGGCGCGCGAACTGGTGTGCGCCGCGCGCTGGTTGGGCTTAAAGGCACGCGCCACACAGTCGACCTGGGCACGCCTTCAGAAGACTCCCCTGCCGGCGCTGGTGCGCCTGACTGATGGCGAGTACGTCGTGCTGGCCGCCGTGCGCGAGACCGAGGTGCTCATGAAAACGTTACATGCTGCGCAGCCGATTGTCTGCGTCCGCGAAGCATTTCTGAGACAGTGGTCGCGTGAGGTGATCCTCGTCACCCGCCGGGCTGCGCTTGATGCGCAGTGGCGTCAATTCGATTTCTCGTGGTTCGTGCCGGCGATCCTGAAATATCGCGTACTGTTCGGCGAAGTGCTGATGGCCTCCGTCGCGCTGCAATTATTTGCGCTCGCGTCACCTATTTTCTTCCAGGTTGTGATCGACAAAGTGCTCGTACACCGCGGGCTCTCTACGCTCGATGTTCTGTGCGTAGGCCTGCTCGTGGTCTCAATGTTCGAAGTGGTGGTTGGCTTGTTACGGACCTATGTGCTTGCGCACACCACGAATCGAATTGACGTGCGCCTGGGGGCAGATCTCTTCCGCCATCTGCTGCGGTTACCCGTCGCGTACTTCGAAGCGCGGCGAGTCGGTGATACGGTTGCTCGCGTGCGGGAACTGGAAAGCATCCGAAGTTTTCTGACCGGATCGGCCCTCACGCTCTCCATTGATCTGCTGTTTACGGGCGTCTTTTTTGGCATGCTGCTGTTGTACAGCCCGGTGTTGTCTTTGCTAGTGGCAGCTAGCTTACCGTGTTATGTGTTGCTGGCCGTCGCCGTCACGCCCGTGTTTCGCGCCCGGCTGGAGGAGAGGTTCAACCGCAGCGCTGAAGCGCAAGCCTTTCTGGTGGAGACGGTGTCGGGTATCGAAACGCTTAAAGCGAGCGCAGTAGAGCCGCAGCAGGCGCGACGCTGGGGAGAGTTGCTCGCGGCCTCGGTGGCGGCGAGTTTCCGCACGCTGAATTTGGGCAATATTGCCGGCCAGGGCGCGGAACTCGTGCAGAAAATAACGACCGTGCTGATCCTGTGGCTAGGCGCGCGGCTCGTGATCGAAGGCAAGCTCACGGTCGGGGAGTTGGTGGCGTTCAACATGATCGCAGGTCGGATTACGAGTCCTATCCTGCGCCTCGCGCAACTCTGGCAGGAATTCCAACAGGCGGGTGTCTCGGTTAGAAGGATGGGTGACATTCTGAATGCGGTGCCAGAGCCTGCGCATAATCCAGGTCGCACCAGCCTGCCCTCACTGGCTGGCCGGGTGACCTTCGATCACGTGCATTTTCGTTATCGGCCAGAACGGCCGGATGTATTGAACGGCCTTAATTTCGAAGTCACGCCTGGGCAGATTGTTGGGATTGTCGGTCCCTCCGGCTCCGGCAAAAGTACGCTTGCCAAACTGATTCAACGATTGCACGTGCCGACCCAAGGGAGAGTGCTCGTGGATGGCCAGGACCTATCGCAGCTAGATCCCACCTGGTTGCGGCAGAACGTTGGTGTGGTGTTACAGGAGAACCGGCTGTTCAATCGCAGTGTGCGCGAGAACATTGCGTTGCGTGATCCGGCGCTGCCGATGGAACCCATCCTGCAGGCGGCCAAGCTCGCCGGGGCGCACGAGTTCATCCTCGAACTGCCCGAAGGCTACGACACGGTCGTTGGTGAGCAGGGCGCCTCGCTATCCGGTGGCCAACGGCAACGGGTCGCGTTGGCGCGTGCGCTGGTAACCGATCCGAGAATTCTGATTCTGGATGAGGCGACTTCCGCACTCGACTACGAATCTGAAGCAATCATTCAGGCCAATATGCGGTTCATTACCAACGGCCGCACGGTGTTCATTATTGCGCATCGACTCACTGCAGTTCGGCACGCGGATACGATACTTGTGATCGACCATGGGCGTATTTCGGAGCAGGGCACGCACAGGGAATTAATTGAACGTGACGGCACCTATGCGCGACTCCATCGGCACCAGGCGGATGGCGGGGTGGTAACGCCGATTGGATCTTAAGAAAACGATTAGCCACGAAAAACATTGAGCGCCATCAAGGCGTTGAACTCGCGATAAATTTTAGAGCGGATTTGATCGTGGAAGGAAAATTGCTACTTAAACTCCAAGTCGTCGACCGGATATCAGAGCTTGATGTCGCAAAGGTCATGACCTATCAGAAACTGCGCGAAATTAAGCTCGGCCCAAGCCTGAACTTCAACGTGCCTGCGCGGTGCCTAGGGATCCGCCATGTCTCGATCTGAACCCTCCATGTACGGCGTGCTTCCGTGGTTATTCTTATGAGCGCAAGAACGTTAGAACTCGAATTTCTGCCCGCCGCCCTCGAAATCGAGGAAACACCTCCCCTGCCCTTGGCGCGAGTGATGTTGTGGTCCATCGTACTGTTCTTTTTCATTGCGATTGCCTGGGCCTACATCGGCAAGGTGGATATCGTCGGCGTCGCCCCCGGCAAGATAGTACCCTCCGGTCGCACGAAGACGGTTCAACCCCTAGAGAGCTCGGTGGTCGTCGCGATTCACGTGAGCGAAGGGCAACACGTCAACGCCGGCGATGTCCTCATCGAACTTGATCCCACGACGCCAACTGCGGACAAGGCAAGGCTGGGCAAAGAGCGGGTGTCGTTGGAACTGGATCGGATACGGCTCACCAAGTTGTTAGAGGCGATTCGGGGTGGCGGCGCACTCAAGGAAAACTCAGACCCGTTTACCGCGTTCACCTACGAGATTGAGTCCACACGACTCGTCAACGCGTACACCCGTCTATTACAACAACTTGCCGAATACAACGCCGCCATCGCGGGCATCGACGAAGACCGTCGCGAGAAGCGCTCGGAGCAAGAGGCAGTCAAGGCCCGAGTCACGCAACTCAAAAGCACCCTGCCGCTTATCACGGAAGAGGCAGATGCACACAAGAAACTCATGGCCACCGGCGTCGTACCGCGGGTGAAATGGCTGGCAGTAGAGCGCGAACGCATTGCCATCCAACAGGAGCTCGCCGCGCAGCAGGAGCAGCGCAAGGTGTTGAACGCGAGCCTGGAATCCTTGAGCGAGCGACGCAAGGTAACGGATGCGCAATACCAGAGTCGCTGGATGGCGGAGCTGACTGAAACCGAAACCAGGCTGTCGTCCTATGTGGAAGAAATAGCCAAGGCCAAACGACGGCTTGCGCTCACCACGTTAACTGCGCCGGTCTCTGGCACCGTGCAGCAATTGGTGGTGCATACGGAGGGTGGAGTAGTCACCGAGGCGCAGCCGTTGATGGTGATTGTGCCCGATGATTCCCCGATTGAAGTCGAAGCGATGGTGCCGAACAAGGACATTGGGTTTGTGCATGAGGGACAAGAAGCCATCGTCAAGATTGAAACGTTTAATTTCACGAAGTATGGGTACATCGAAGGGAGAGTCTCGAAAGTCTCACGGGACGCGGTGATGGATAAGGATAAGGGGCTTTACTACTTGGCCAACATTGCGCTTGAGAAGACGGTTATCAGCATCGACGGGCATGACGTGGCCATTGAGCCGGGGATGGCGGTGACGGCGGAGGTGAAGATGGGACGGCGAAGGGTGATTGAGTTTCTGCTCAGTCCGTTGCTTCGCTATCAACAGGAGAGTGGGAGGGAACGGTGAGTGACTTAGCAACTTCGAGCAGGGAATGTCCTCGACGGACTGGACTTGACCCGCTTTTGTGGACACTTCAGTGTCCCGCAAGAAGGAGATCAAGATGTCGAACAAAAGCAAGCGATATACGGCGGAGTTTCGGCACCAGATGGTGCGGACGGGTCGCGAAATTGTGGAGTTATCGAAGGAGTTTAGGGTCTCGATTTGGTCGATACGAGAGGGAACGACAGAGTGGTAGCCAATGAACGACAATGAACGAGGACAGGCATCAAACAACCCCCCAAACAAAGGGAAAGGAAAAAGCAGAGGGAACGAGGACAGGCATCAAAGAGAATGACACGAAGTAAGACGAGACGCACGAAGTAAGGACAGACGCACGAAGTAAGGACAGGCATCAAATTGTTTGCCCAGAGATCCGGCGAGGAATATATGGGCGGATTAATAGATCGCCATCAAGTTAATCAATATTTTGGAATCAGCTTGGCTGCGCCGGCGGCAGGGGATGCGGGCGGAAATCCAGTTATTGGCTGAGAA
>JAYTEX010000180.1:0-12417 GCA_043734785.1 Pseudomonadota bacterium
GTGATATAGCGCGCCGGCGAATTCGATGCGGAGGGGTCGGGCCATGCTCGGAGCATACTTTCTCGTATGCTATAAAGAGAGACCTGACCCCTTGGCCTGGTGGTGACCCCTTGGCCTGTGTGACCCCTTGGCCTGTGCTTGGCCCGCACGCGCCGACCCTGATGTGGTGGTTGCGACGGTTCGTCAACTAACCGCGTCGGCGCATCCAAAATGACGCGCTTTTGCGACCACGGCAACACCTATTACCCGCGATGACGCGGTGTCGGCGACGGCGCTGGCCATTTCGGAACTGGACGTGAGCTTTTTTCGTGTTCGCTTTGATCGACTCACGCCTGGAGAAAAGAAATATCTTCGCGCGATGGCCGAGCTCGGCGCGGGGCCGCATCGATCTGGGGATATCGCCCATTTGCTAAAAAAGGAAGTACAAGCGGTTGCGCCAACGCGGGCCACGCTCATCAGCAAAGGAATGATTTACAGTCCCTCGCATGGCGATAACAGTTTTACGGTGCCGTTGTTCGACGGCTACATGAAACGCGTGATGAACGATTGGCGATAGCTCAATGCGCAAGGCAGATAAGGTGTGCCCGAAAGTGTGCTATCGCACTGCTGCATTCCGGCTCGTGTTCGTGTCATTGATGCTCATTAGCACAGTGGCAGGTGTCGCAAGTCGTTGATTAATAAAAGCCCGTGTTGCACGTCCAGACCTTCGAACCAGATGGTCGGGAGTTCGCAATATAATCCGGGTCAGTCCACGATTAAGCCCTGCGCGAGTGGGCGTTGAAGAGTTATCCACCACCACTGAAAGTGAAGGCCGCATGAGCAACATCATCGTCCGTCCAGCCACCGCCACAGATCACGCCGCCTGGCTGCCCCTGTGGCAAGGCTACCAAGTCTTCTATAAAGCTGACCTGCCCGAGGCCACCACGCAGACCACCTGGGCGCGTTTGCTCGACCCCAAAGAGCCGATGCATCTGGCCCTGGCCGAGATCAACCACGAGATCGACCACGAGATCGTCGGCATGGTGCATTTCATCGAACACCGCAGTTGCTGGTCGCCATTGAATTCGGTCTACCTGCAGGACTTGTTCACCGCCGCTGATGTGCGCGGCCGTGGTGTCGGTCGCGCGCTGATCGAATACGTCTATGCGCAGGCAATGCAGCTCGGGGCCGGCAAGGTGCACTGGCTAACCCACGAGACCAATACACAGGCGATGATTCTGTACGACCAAATGGCTGAGAAGCCCGGTTTTTTGCAGTACCGCAAAACGCTCTGACCGTAAGGCTGAATACCTACGCAGCGAAACGGGACAACCGAGTTTCCGGCAACGTATTAGATTCTCGACGGGCGCAGGGCAGCGCGTTCTTCGCGTGAGCTGGCCGGAATGGTTGGCACAATGAATCGTGCGAATCTCATCGGCTTTTCGCGGCTTAAATGGCAGAGGCTGCGAGTTCACCCGCCCGGTACATCTCGACCAGGCGAAATTTCTGTAGCTTGCCCGAGGCTGTGATGGGAATCGCCTGCAACACAAACCAGTGCGTCGGTATCTTGTGGCGCGCAAGATGGTCGCCGACAAACGCACGCAACGTCTCGCGCGTGACGGTTCTATCGGATCTCAGCGTCATCACCGCGGCCACCTGTTCGCCCCAGTAGTCATCTGGCACTCCGATGACGGCCACTTCCGCGATGGCCGGATGTGTATAGAGCACTTCTTCTATCTCGCGTGGGTAGATGTTCTCCCCGCCGCGAATAATCAGGTCTTTGAGGCGACCGGTCACCCGACAATAACCGCGCGCATCCATCGTGCATAAATCACCGGTATGCAGCCAGCCGTCTTGATCGATGGTCGCCGCGGTCGCCTCGGGCATGTCGTAGTAGCCCATCATGACCAGGAAACCCCGCGTGCACAGCTCGCCGGGTTGATCGACCGGCACGGTCGCGCCGGTCTCTGGATCGACGATCTTGATCTCGACCTGTGGCATCGCGCGCCCGATGGTTTCGCTCTTGTCGCGTGGATCGTCGTCGAGCCGTGTATGGGTAATGCCGGGGGAAGTCTCGGTCTGGCCATAGCCGATAATCATACGGACCCCAAACTGCGCCTCGATCTGGCGCACGATTTCGATCGGCACGATCGTGCCGCCCGAGAATACGGTTTGCAGACTCGATAAGTCGCGCGGATGCCGGGCCTGGGCCTCGAGCAATGCGATGAGCATGGTCGGTACCGCAAACGTAAACCCAATCCGCTCCTGCTCAATCAGATCGAGCATCGAATCCGTATCGAATGCGGGCGGCAACACGATGGTTCCACGGGTGAGCACCGAGCCAAGAATCGCGCCGACACAACCACCGGTATGAAACAACGGCGCCACCGCCAAATTCACGGTGTCCCCGTCGAGCGCTTTGAGCAAGGCCATCAGGCGCGCGTTATTGGTCACGCTGTAATGATTGAGGAGTGCGCCCTTGGGCTGCCCGGTGGTGCCCGAGGTGTATTGGATCATGACGGGATCGGCAGGCACGACCGCTGGCAGTGTGGCGCCGTCATCGCCGGCATTGGCAAAGTCTGCGAGATTCTCAAGGCACACGACAAGTTCAGGATCCAAAGTCTGGGCCAACGTCTCGGCACGACACGCCTCGTTGAGGGTATCCATCAAGCGTCGCCCCCGGTACTCGAACTGGTGGAAAATCCCGCGGGCGCGGGACTGCCGCAGCACATAGGCCAGCTCAGCGGCTTGATACGCGGGGTTCACGGTCACCATCACCAATCCGGCCAGTGCCAACCCAAACTGCAAGATCACCCATTCGGGACAATTGCCGGCCCAGACTGCCACGTGCGCGCCACGCGTGAAGCGTGCGGTGAGCGCGCGCGCCGTATGTTCCGATTCGGCTAGTAGCTCAGCATACGTCCAGCGTCGACGCTGCGCCGGATCTGCCTGTCCATCGATGAGCGCGACACGCGTAGGTGCTGCTGCGGCAGCGGCGCGCAAGGCATCGCCGCAGGTGATGTCGAGCAGTTCGATCTCGTGGGTCGCTGGCCAATACGCGGTGGTAAGCATGCTCATGTCGGCAATTGCAGGATGAGCTTGGCGATGATGTTGCGCTGGATCTCATTCCCGCCGGCGTAGATCGGTGCGGGGCGCGCGTTGTAGTAGTGGCTCAGCACATCAATTTTTACCCCGCCGAAGTCGAGCTTGCCCTGCGCCGCGCCGGCGGCACCCGCTACGCTAAAAATCATCTCACTCAAACGCACATAGGTTTCGGTCGACCAAATCTTGAGGATTGCGACGTCGGGGCCCAACGGCTCGCCGCGTTTGACGAGCGCCGCGAACTCGGTGAAAAGCGCTTCGAGATCGCGCACATCGAGTGTGAACCGCGTCAGCGCATCCACGAACACCGGATCGCGCGTGATGCCAACGGCTTGGGCCAGATCTCGCAATTGATTCAGCGCATGCTGACAGAGCTTCGGGCTCCCGACAAACAGGCGCTCATGACCCAGCAAGGCTTTGGCGATAGTCCAACCCTGGTTGAGTTCGCCGATCAAATTGGCGCGTGGCACGCTTACCTGATCGAGGAATACTTCGCAGAAATCCACATGCCCGCCAAGATTTGGAATTGGCCGAATCGTCACGCCCGGTTGTTGCAGATCGATCAGCAAAAAGCTGATCCCGGCCTGGGGTTTAGCACGCGGGTCGGTGCGCACCAAACAGTACATATGGGTTGCGTCGAGGCCATGCGTCGTCCAGGTTTTCTGACCGTTAACAATGAACTCGTCACCCTCCAGCACCGCGCTGGTCGAGAGCGATGCGAGGTCCGAACCGGCATTCGGCTCCGAGTAACCCTGGCACCAGATATGCTCGCCGGTGAGGGCAGGCTCGAGGTATTTCGCGCGCTGCGCAGGCGTGCCATATTCGAACAGAATCGGCCCCAGCATCACGATGCCTTGATCGGGCGCGCGCGTCACCCCCCAGCGCTCGAGTTCCTCGATAAAGATCAGCAGTTTGTTCGGCGCGAGCCCCATGCCGCCGTGCGCGACTGGCCAGCCCGGGGCGGCCCAGCCGCGCGCGAGCAGGCGGTGATGCCAATCGCGGATATCGGCCCAACGGATCTGCATCGGCAAATGGCGAAGTTCGGGCGGATAGTTCGCAGTAATCCAACCGCGCACGACTCGACGGAACAGGCTATCGTCGAGCGCGTTCCAGTCGCCCTGCGGTGGCGCGGTGTCTATTTCACGCTGCGTAGCCGGCCGTTCCCCCGCCTCGGGCGTGACACTTTGCAGCGTGAGCGCGCCCGCAGCATTGAGTTCGGCGCGCGCGCCGCCGAAGCGCGCGACCATCACGAGCGCTCGCTGCACGTACAGCGCGACATCGCATTCCTCGGTGTAACCGATCGCGCCATGCATCTGCACGGCCTCGCGGATGACGCAGAGCGCTGTCTCGCACGCCCGCTGGCGCACGCGTGAGACGGCGAGCAGCGGATCCTCGCGGGTCTTACCGTCGCAGGCCGCGGTCGCCTCATTTAACGCCGCCGCAGTCAGGCGGATCTGCAAATATAAATCGACCAGTCGGTGCTGCAACGCCTGGAAACTGCCGAGGGGTCGACCGAATTGTTTGCGCGTGCGCACGTAATTGAGCGTGAGATCGAGCAAGGCTTCGCACAGGCCCAAGAGATAGGCGCTGCCGCCGATGCCGGCGAGTGCAAGGGCGTGCCGCACATGGGCAGCGGCCTGTCCACCGTCCATGTGCGGCACGCCAACCTGATCCGCCGCACAGTACACGTTGGTGAGCATCAGTCGCCCCGCGCGAGTGCCATCCGCCAAGAGTTGCGGCTGGATGTACACGCCCGCCGCGCCCGCCTCAACACAGAACACCCCCACGCGGCCAGCATATTTCCCCGGTAACAAAAACCGATCGGAATCCGGCGCGAGCGGGAGATTCTCGATCTCACCACTGAGTCGATATCCGCCATCTTCGGCAACCGCATCGATCCCTGTCGGTTGCTCCCATGCCGCCATACTCAGCGGGCAGCTAAAGATTGCCTCGCCCGTCATCAATGCCGACAAACACGCGTCGTGCGTCCCCCTACCAGCCAACAATGCCGCCGCCATAATCGCCGTCTCGATCACCGGTTCGGTGCTCAGGGCTCGACCAAGTGGACGGCACAGGCTGGCGACTGCGGCCGCGCCCAAACCGAGGCCACCACGGCTTTCCGGGATCACGAGCGCGGTCCAACCGAGTGCCGCCATGTCCCGCCACACCACGCGATCGATTGGGAGCGCGCGTGCGGCACGCAGTCGACGGAGCGTTAGGACGCGCCGACAATAGTCTTCGACACTGTCCCCGAGTAAGGTCAGAGCCTGTGCATCGTTAGCGTTTGTCGCTTCAGGTTCAGTCATGATGGCCGGGTCCGCGCGCGTGCCATGGCGGTCATTCTGCTGATTCTGCATAGAGTATTCACTTTGCCGATACTTCCTCGCCGGGCACGCCGCCGGCCGCTGCTGATTCGCCATCGTTCGGGTAACGCCTTGCCCAAGCGTCACGATGGATTACGATAACTGCCCGATAATCGGTTCGAGCCTCATTCCTGTCGCCCGCTTATCGCAATATACCAGGCGATAAGCGGGCAATTTACGCAATCGGTCATGGCCTGTCACGTTCGCAGCCGCGCGAAGCCCTCGTTAACTGCGGCGCATTAGGGATAGGCCGCGCGGTCATTTTTTGACGGCGACGCGGTTTTCAGATACATCCCTGCGAGTCCCTTAATTATCTGGAGAACTTTCATTGGCCGATCTACTCGTTGATATACAAGACGCCATCGCCACGCTGACCCTCAATCGGCCCGATGCACGCAATGCACTCAGTCTGGAAATGCGCACCGATCTCCGCGATGCGCTACACGCAATCGAACACGACGATACTGTGCGCTGCGTGGTGCTACGCGGCGCCGGCGAACATTTTATGGCAGGGGGCGACGTCAAGAGTATGTCGACCCGGCTCAAGGAAACGCCGCCTGCAGCGCTGCACGCCGAGTTCATCCAGCGCATCCATGATCTGCACCCGATCATGTTCGCCATGCGGCGTATGCCCAAGCCGATCATCGCGAGCGTGGCCGGTGCGGCGGCCGGTGCTGGTGTCAGCCTGGCACTCGCCAGTGATCTCGTCATCGCCGACGCCGCAGCCTTTTTTACGCTGGCCTACTGTCACATCGGCACGAGTCCGGACGGCTCTGCCAGCTTCCAGTTGCCGCGCGCGGTCGGCATCAAAAAGGCGATGGAGATCGCCCTGCTCGGCGATCGCATCGATGCCACCACCGCCCAAGCTATCGGCATGATCAACTTCGTCGCCCCAGCCGGACAGCTCGCCCAGGATACGGCGAAGCTCGCCGCACGCCTCGCCGCCGGGCCAACCCACGCCTATGGCAACACCAAACGCCTGCTCTATCGTTCGCTCGAAAACGCGTTCGAGTCGCAACTGCAAATGGAGGCGGAGATGTTTGCCGACTGCGCCGTGCGGGCCGATTTCCGCGAGGGTGTGGCCGCTTTCGTCGAGAAGCGCAAAGCGCGCTTTACCGGTCAATAACCCGACCGTGCCCAGAAACCGCGTCGCCACGCGGGGTGCAGAGCGCCTCTCAATCGATCACTGAGGGGCGAGTTTGCGTCTGGCCTTCGTCGTGGACTTAGCCTTCACTGCAGGCTTTTTTGCTGGAGGCTTGACCTTTGCTGGAGGCTTGACCGAGCGCTTCTTGGGTGTGCCTTTAGCGCTGCCGGCAGCGGCGACAAGCGGCGCGGCAGCCTCTATCTCCACCCCAAAAATCTCGCTGAGGGCAGCCTCTTCGATGCCCGTGCCCGGTGCCATTGCGCCGCTGATGGACGCAGTGGCAGTGGTGCTCGCGGCGGCGAGCAACTCCTCCATATCCACCCCGCGCAGGATGAAAAAAAGCTCAGGCTTCTCGTCAAGCCGCGCACCGACGCCGTAGAGCACCGCGGCGATGTGTTTGCACATGTCCGCCCAATCGGGACAGGAGCAGCTAAGTCCGATTTCTTTCGGCGCCGGGAACAAGCCCGCGTCCAGCGCGGTGATGTCGGCGAGGATCTCCTTCGAGAGCCGACCTTGCAGCAAATCGAGCAGATTGGTGACTTTGCCGGCGCTGCGTGTCTTGAATATTTCCCACCGCTGCGGCGCCAACGTGCTGAACTTGATCGCAATCTCATACAGCGCCGAACCTTGCACCAGCGCCTCCACTTTGCCGGCGGTGATTTGCAGATCGATGACCGCGCCATTGCGGATATAACTGCGGCCGCGAGGCAGCCGATTCGCGAAATCACTATAGGCTTCGAGGTTGTCGCCCCAGGCCTTGCCCCAGAACGTATTGGCAATTTTCTTGGTCGCGAGCACCACTGGCGCGAGGGCACGCCCGTCCTTGGACAGTTTTTTAGCCGCCGCGAGCGCTTCGCGGCGACGCTCGGCGACCGTGACATAGGGCCGGTAGGAATCCCAAGACATGGGTCTAGGCAACACGCGCGCTGCGTGATGGAGGGACTGTCATTGGCTGATCATTCACCACTGGCGGTCTTCAAGTCTAGCGCGACGAAGCGGAGCAACTCGTCGTTCGACATTTCCGTCAGAAGCGTCTCGGCTCCCCCTTCCGGACCGAGGATGGAGTCGGCCAGCGCCTTCTTTTCGGTAATGAGTGCATCGATCCGTTCCTCAACGGTGCCCCGACAGACGAATTTGTGGACCAACACGTTCTTTTTCTGCCCGATGCGGAACGCGCGATCGGTGGCCTGGGCTTCCACGGCGGGGTTCCACCAGCGGTCGAAATGCAGCACGTGGCTGGCGGCGGTGAGATTGAGCCCGATGCCGCCGGCTTTGAGGGATAGCACGAAGAATGGCGGGCCGTTATCACGCTGGAAATCAGCGACCAGTTTTTGCCGCGCCTTGACGGGCGTCCCGCCGTGCAGCACCAAGCCAGCGCGGTTAAAGAGCTCGCGCAGCCGGGCGGCAAGCGGCTCGGTCATCTCGCGGAACTGGGTAAAAATAAGCACCTTCTCCTGGCGCGACGCAATCTCCTCGCACAGTTCGCCCAGGCGCTGGAACTTGCCGCTGTCCTCAGGCCCGAAGTCATCGTCGCCCAGCCAGTGGCTCGGATGATTGCAGATTTGTTTCAAACGCATGAGATACGCAAGCACGAGACCGCGGCGTTGGATGCCCTCGGTGAGGGCTGCCAGTTTTTCCGCAAGTTCGTGCACACTTTTTGCGTAGAGTGCGGCTTGGCGTTTGCTGAGCGAGCACCACGCTGTCAACTCGGTCTTGTCCGGCAAATCAGAGATGATGCTGCGGTCGGTTTTAAGCCGGCGCAGCAGGTAGGGGCGTACAAGTTGGCGCAGTGGCGCGAAGTTCGGCGGCTCGGCAGCTTGCAGGTTTTTGGCATAACGCGTGAACTCGTGCGCCGAACCGAGCAGACCAGGATTGAGGAAATCGTAGAGTGACCAGAGATCGCCGAGGCGATTTTCGACCGGCGTACCACTGAGGGCGATACGGGCGCGGGCGCGCAAACGCTTGACCGCGCGGGTCTGGCGCGCGCCGGGATTCTTGATCGCCTGCGCCTCATCGAGCACGAGCAGCCGCCATTCGCGCGCCGCCATCCACTCCAGGCGCGCGGCCTGGCCGTAGGTCGTGAGGATAACGTCCTTGCCCGCGAGAAAAGCCTCCGCTGTCTTGGCGTCACGCCACTCGCTACCAGGCGTTTCGGCGGGGTGCGCGAAGCCTGCGTGCAGCGTGGGCGCGAAGCGCGCGAGTTCATTTTTCCAATTGGCAAGCAGTGAGGCGGGGACGATGAGTAGCGCGGGGGCATCACACTGGCTGCGCGCGCTACCATGCTTCAACCTCAGCAATAGCGCGATAACCTGAATCGTCTTCCCAAGCCCCATGTCGTCCGCGAGGCATGCGCCAAGACCGAGGCTTTGCAACAACCACAACCATTTCACGCCGACGGCCTGATACGGGCGCAAGGTGGCGTGAAGGTGTTCGTTCGGATCAAACGTCGCTGCGCCCTCCGGCTGGCGCATGAGTTCCAACATCTCACGCAACCGACCATCGGCGACCACTTCGCTCCACTCAGCGGTCGCGGCCTCCGCTACCACATCGTTGCTGAGTTTCACGCCGGACAGCAAGCGCATCCCGGCGAGAAAAGACACCCCTTCGCCCGCCGCGCCTGCTTCCACGCGCTGCCAATGATCCAGCACGGTGGTCAGCTTCTCGCGGTCCACTTCGACCCACTGTCCGCGCAGTGAGACGAGACCTGTGTCCGCGCTCATTAACGCCTGCCACTCCTGCGGCGTGAGCGTCTCGCCATCCAGCGTAGACTCGATGGAAAAGCTCAACAGGCTGTCTACGCCCAGACTAGCACCCTGTGCTGCGCCGCCGATGCGCACGCTGACTTGCGGGCGCGTGCCGCGACCGTTCCGCCACCAGTTCGGAATGCGCGTGATGATGCCGCAGGTTTCAAGCATCGGCACTTCGCGCAGAAACGCGTATGCGTGTGCCGGTGTCCATGCCTGTGCCTGAAAGATGCGCCGGCTATCGAGCAGGTCGCGCGCCCACGCACTACGCTCGGCGGCCAGCTGCACCGGTTCGAGCAATGCACGAAGTGCTGTCTGATTCTTCGCGCCGGCGTATTCCTGGAGCGCGCGGCCGAGTGGCAAATGCACGGGCTTCTCTTGCGCAGAGAGTCGGTGCGTGTAGGTGGCCATGAACGCGAATGGGGTCTCCGGCGCGCGTTTGTTCTCCGCGAGATGGAACGTGACTTTCCCCAGCAGGTGCAACGCAGGATGGATGCGTGCTAGCCACGGCTTCAAGCCGCCTGCCGAGCGCGCCTCGGCGCGCGCCAGGACGTCGAGCTCACGCCACAATTGCGCGAAGACTGCTGGCGCCGCGTACTCCGCGCCGCGCATCGCTGGGATGCGCAATGAGAGCCCGAAGAACAACTCTGTCGGCGGCGCTATCTCGGCTATTTTCTCGCCCTCAGACGCCTCCGGCGCGTGCGCCATTGCCACCAGATAGGCATGCGCAAACTCGCGCCAAAACAGCCACTCAGCGGACAAAATTTCCGAGTCTTGGCGCCGTGCCGCCATGGCGAGCAAGCCATGGGCCGCGCTGGCGGCGAACGCCTGACGCATCGCGTCATCCGCCGCCTCGCCGTCGCCGTTGCGCTGATCGAGCAACAAACGACCATGCGGGCTAAGCACCAAGTGAAGCGTTGTGGTCATGCTAGAAACGGCAGTTGAACGGCCGGTGCAGTGTGACCCCTTGGGTGCAGGGCAAGGCGCACTGAGCGCTGAGGAGCGCTCATAAGCGGCTTCTAATGTGGCGCTGCGGCACTCCGCCCGCGATGCCGGTAGGGTCGATCTGGCCGGGACCGTAAGCCAGGGCGAGCAGGCTTCATCCCTTCGCTGGCACGCGTCTCGGTGCGGCCTTTTCCAAGCCACGGGATTGCAGATATTCATCGTAGCTGCCGCGGAAATCGACGATGCCCGCGGGCGTCATCTCGATCACGCGGGTGGCTAGCGAGGACACAAACTCTCGATCGTGGCTGACGAAGATCAAGGTTCCCTGATAATTTTCCAGCGCGAGGTTCAGCGACTCAATCGATTCCATATCCAAGTGGTTGGTGGGCTCGTCGAGCAGCATAATGTTGGGTTTACTCAGCATGAGCTTGCCGAACAACATTCGCGCCTCTTCGCCTCCCGAAATCACGTTCACTGATTTGAGGCTGTCGTCTTTGGAAAACAACAACCGTCCAAGAATGGCGCGAATACCCTGGTCGTCATCTCCCTTCTGGCGCCACTGGTTCATCCATTCGAATAGATTCAGATCGTCTTCGAACTCCTTGCCACGGTTCTGGCGTACATAGCCGAGGTCGGTATTTTCCGACCACTTCACGGCCCCGCGATCCACTGACACACTGCCTTCAAGGCAATTGAGAAGCGTTGTTTTGCCAATACCGTTCGGTCCGATGATCGCGACTCTTTCACCCACCGCGATCATCAAGTTCAAACCCTTAAACAACGAATGGCCATCAAAACCCTTGGCGAGATTATCCACTTCCAGCGCCAGACGATGCAGTTTCTTCCCCTGTTCAAAGCGAATGTAGGGATTGATCCGGCTCGATGGCTTCACGTCTTCGAGTTTGATTTTCTCGATCTGGCGTGCGCGCGAAGTGGCTTGCTTGGCTTTCGAGGCGTTGGCCGAAAAGCGGCTGACGAAGTGTTTGAGATCCTCGATTTGCGTCAGCTTGCGCGCATTGTTGGTCAACATACGTTCGCGCACCTCGGTGGAGGCGGTCATGTAATCGTCGTAATTGCCTGGATATAGCCGCAATTCGCCAAAATCCAGATCGGCCATGTGGGTGCACACGCTGTTCAGAAAGTGGCGGTCATGCGAGACGATGACCATCGTGCATTCGCGCTGATTAAGCATTTCTTCGAGCCAGCGAATGGCGTTGATGTCCAGGTTATTCGTCGGCTCGTCCAGCAACAGAATGTCGGGTTCGCCGAACAACGCCTGCGCCAGCAACACCCGCAATTTCCAACCCGGCGCGACCTGGCTCATCGGACCCGTGTGTTGTTCAATGGGAATACCGACCCCCATCAGCAATTCGCCGGCGCGTGCCTCGCAGGTATAACCGTCCAGTTCCGCGAATCGTACCTCGAGATCTGCCACCTCCATGCCTTGCGCTTCGGTCATGGCTTCGAGCGCGTAGATGCGCTCGCGCGCTTCCTTAACCTGCCACAGCGCCTCGTCCCCCATAATCACCGTGTTCAGCACGGTGCACGCCTCAAAGGCGAATTGATCCTGGTGCAGCTTGCCGAGCCGCTCGTTGGGGTCCAGTGAGACATTGCCGGCGGAGGGCTTGAGCTCGCCGCCGAGAATTTTCATCAGGGTCGACTTGCCGCAACCATTGGCACCGATCAGTCCATACCGGTTGCCCTGGCCGAACTTGACCGAGACGTTTTCGAACAAGGGTTTAGCACCAAATTGAATGGTGACATTGGCGGTAGACAGCACAGGCGAATTCCAGATGAGATATCGATTGAAAGGGACGAATGAAAATGCGGCGGTGCGCCATGATAGCCGTGTATTGGCGTGAATTCGATAACAATCGGCCCTGATCCCTTGAATCGACGCCTCCACTGTCACCCGCACCGGTCGTTATGACCTCAGGGGCTGGCGCAATTCTCGTCGTTGCGAGCGAACGATCGGGGGCTAGCGTCCAGGCGCGGGGAACATCCCTGCCAAGAGCCCATAACAGCGCCGCGCTTGCGGATCATCACGGAATCGGCTTTGGTGCATACCGCTCCCAGACCACCTTCTTTGGCAGCGCCTGATCAACGACTGCGCGCAATTTATCCTTCTTGCTCCTGCGTT
>JAYTEX010000181.1:0-5443 GCA_043734785.1 Pseudomonadota bacterium
GAAAAGCGCATGGCAGCGCGCAAGATGCTGACCAACGCCAGCTACTTCGCCTTCACCGCGACGCCCAAGAACAAGACCTTGGAAATGTTTGGCGAACCGCTGCCGCCAGACGCTGAAGGCAAGATCAAGCACCGGCCTTTCCACAGTTACACCATGAAGCAGGCGGTCGAGGAGGGCTTCATCCTCGATGTGCTGAAGACCTACACACCGGTGGATAGCTACTACAAGCTGGTCAAGAAGACCGAAGACGACCCGGAGTTCGACACCAGGCGGGCGAAGAAGAAGCTACGCCGGTATGTGGAAAGCCACGACCACGCGATCCGGCTGAAAGCCGAGATCATGGTGGACCACTTCCACGAGCAGGTGCTGGCCGCGGCCAAGATCGGCGGGCAGGCGCGGGCGATGGTGGTGACCAGCGGCATTGAGCGGGCGATTCGGTACTTCCATGCCTTCAAGGCGTATCTCGTGGCGCGCAAGAGCCCGTACCAGGCCATCGTCGCGTTCTCGGGCGAGCACGAGCACGGTGGAGCGAAGGTCAGCGAGGCGTCGCTGAACGGCTTTTCAAGCGGCGACATCGCGGAGAAGATCCAGGCCGACCCGTATCGTTTCTTAATCTGCGCCGACAAGTTCCAGACCGGTTACGACGAGCCGCTGCTACACACGATGTATGTGGATAAGGCGCTCTCGGGCATCAAGGCCGTGCAGACCTTGTCGCGGCTCAACCGCGCGCATCCGCAGAAGCACGACTGCTTCGTGCTCGATTTCCAGAATAACAGCGAAGCCATTACCTACGCTTTCCAGGACTACTATCGAACGACGCTGCTCGCTGAGGAGACCGACCCCAACAAGCTGCACGACCTGAAAGCGGCGCTGGATGCGGCGCAGGTGTATTCGCCAGAGCAGGTGCAGCAGGTGGTGGCGTTGTTCCTCGGCGATGCCGAGCGCGACCAACTCGACCCGATTCTCGATGCCTGCGTGGCGGTCTATGTGGATAGCCTCGACGAGGACGGCCAGGTGGACTTCAAGAGCAAGGCCAAAGTGTTCTGCCGTACCTACAGCTTCCTCTCCTCGGTGATTCACTACAGCAACGCGGAATGGGAGAAGCTGTCGATCCTGCTCAATCTGCTGACGCCGAAGTTGCCGGCGCCGCAGGATGAGGATCTCGCGAAGGATATACTGGATGCCATCGACATGGAGAGCTACCGCGTCGAGAAGAAAGCGGTGCGGAAGATCGCGTTGGCGGATGAGGATGCGGAGATTGAGCCGGTGCCGACGGATGCCGGCGGCCGCAAGAGCGAACCCGAACTCGACCGCCTGAGCAACATCCTCAAGACGTTCAACGATCAATTCGGCGCGCTGTTCACCGATACCGATCGAGTTGAAAGGCGAATCCGTGAAGACATCGCACCGCAGGTCGCCGCCGATACGGCCTATCAGAACGCCAAGGAGAACACGCCGCACACCGCACGCCTGGCACATAACGAGGCGCTGGGTAAGGTGATGCAATATCTGTTGAAGGACGACACGCAGATGTACAAGCAGTACGTCGAGAACGAGTCGTTCAAGCGCTTCTTGAGCGATATGGTTTACGGGCTGACGAGCGCCCTATGACCCGAGTCCGTATTTCTTTAATCAAGCAACGGCGCGGCAGCGCGCTGGTTCGCGAGCTTCTGTATTAAAAAATGAGCCTTGCATGACTGCATTCATCGAAGTTTCTTTCGGAGAGTTGATCGACAAGATCACTATCCTTGAGATCAAGTCGGCCCGAATCGACGATCCCATTAAGTCCGCCAACATACGAACTGAACTTGAGGCGTTAACGCCGGTGTGGGAGAGGTGTAGCGCCCCTATTTTGTCAACCGAACTCGAAGGCCTACGAGGCGAGCTTAAGCAAGTCAATGAACGGCTGTGGGAAATTGAGGACGCGATCAGAGCGCAGGAGCACGCAAAAACATTCAACGCGGCTTTTATTGAGCTCGCGCGCAGTGTCTACCTCACGAACGACGAACGCGCGCGACTCAAAAAGCGCATCGATGGTTTGTTGGGATCCCGCTTCAGCGAAGAAAAATCGTACCAATCCTACTGACGTGCCTTCGATATTTTATCGTTCGCCGGCAGATCGTTTGGGCGCTGCGCTCATCAAGCCTGATGTGCGCGCACCGCGCGTGTTGTTCGTCGCGTTGAGCAATATCGGCGATCTGGTGTTAACCACTCCCGCGTTGCAGGCCGTGCACGCAGCCTATCCCGATCACCTGATCGATATCGTGGCGGATATACGCTCGAGCGAGTTGCTGCGCGCCTGTCCGTATCTCGGCACGCTGCATCACCGGCATAAAACGGAGGGCTTACGCGGCATGCTGCGACTGATCGCCACATTGCGCACACAGTCCTACGCCGCAATCGTTGATCTGCGCACCGATTTTCTGCCGTGGTTGCTTAAGGGAGCGCGACGAACCGCTCGTTGGCGGCGCCCTCCCCACGGTCCGCATGCGGTCGAGCAACATTTTGCGATAGCGTCTAGGGTGCTACCGAGTGCCGAGAACATTCCCGATGCCCAGGTCTGGATCGCTTCATCGGATCTTGAGTTCGCCGAGCATTTCCTGCGCCCGGCGGCATCTGGCCGCTGGCTCGCGCTCGCGCCTGGCGCCAACTGGCCGGGTAAAATCTGGCCAGCCGCGTATTTTGCGGAACTCATTGAGCGCGTTGCCGACACATTTTCAGGCGTGATGATTTTCGGCAGCACGCAGGATCGGATGGTTGCGGCTCATCTCGGGCAGGGTTGTCGGTTGCCGTGTTTGAACCTCGCTGGAACAACTTCGCTGACCCAGGCCGCAGCCTTGCTTGACCATGTCACCGTGTTTGTCGGCAACGACTCTGGTCCCGGCCATATTGCGGCCGCGCGCGGGGTTCCCACACTCACGTTGTTTGGCCCCGGTCGGCCCGAACGCTATCGCCCATGGGGCAGCAAAGCCCGACTGCTGCAGGCGCCTAATCGAGATCTTACGGCGTTGCGCGCGAGTGATGTCGAAGCAGAGTTGCGCGCGATCATCCACTGATCTTCAATATTCAGCGCGCGGCGCTATCCAATGCCTTGGCGCTTCGCGATATCATCCCGGCAACGGTTTAACGAGATGCTAGGTTAACTGCCGTTATTCAGAGGTATCGTGCCATGGCGAAATATCGCGAAACGTTTAGTCTCCAGCCGCGAGATATTGAAATCATCGAAAATGCCTTACGCAGCGAACTGTCGCGACACGCCAGTCAGTCGCTGGTGGAAGAACGCACAGCGGCGCTCAACGCCGCTGCCACGGAAATCAATCAGCTGCTGGCGAAAATCTACCACCAGAAGGTTTTCTACTCGCAGGTTCAGAAAACGGGATTTCCGGGCGGATGAACGACTATCTGGTCACGTTCATCCACGAAGCGCGTGAGCAGGTGATCGAGTTGAGTGCTGAAACGGTCAAACACGTGCAGGTGCTGCTGCCGGAGGACGCAGACATCATCGGCATCAAGTTCTTGCGCGCGCGCGGGTTCAGCTGCCGAATGCGTGGGGCGCCGGCGCGCCCTTAGCGGCAGTGGGCTCACGCGCGTGCCTGTTGCTCCAAGGCTTCATCGATCAGCGACAAACGCTCACAGCCCCAGAACAACTCGCCATCCAGGCGCCAACTCGGCACCCCGAATACACCGGCTGCTTCGGCTGCGAGATGAAGGCTTTCGAGCAACGCCTGACCGCGGTCCGCGGCAAACCCTTCGAAACCCGCAACGTCGACGCCCGCTTCACACAGCACCGCGATGATCACGGCGATATCTTCAATATCGAGTTCACGTCGCCAGAAGCGCGCGTAAACCATGGCGTGGTAGGCGCGCCAATTCTGTTGTTCGCTAGCATACAAAAAGCCCAGATGTGCGAGCGAGCTATTCCAGATTTTGCGCGGTCCCCGAATCGTCAAACCGCGCCGAGTTGCCTCCCGTCGACAGTCCATATAGCTGTAGCGCACGCGCCGCCAATGGTGCGCGCTGCGCGTTCCGATCAGGTCTTGTCCGGCTGAATCGAGCTTTGCCTCGCCGAGATAAGCGGGAATGTCGAGCGTGTAGGGTACGCGCGTGACGGCGATACCGTATTTTTGTTCGAGCGCATCGGTCGGCACTTGCGCGAGATAGGCATAAGGACTCTTGTAATCGAAGTAATGGATGAGCTCTGGCATATTCGATGCTTCCTTTATGTAGCCCGAGATAATTCAACGTCCAGAATGTTCACGATAGCGCGCGCAGCGCGAAGAATACCGGCGCTAACTTGATGGCCTCCGGTCGCGTCCCCAGCACAAGCAGTATTCGCATTTTCACTCTATGCCTGTCCAATTTTTATTTCCCTTGCGGCCAAGGTCTCGCGGTAGGCTTGCAGGGTGCGTTCGGCAATCCGCTGCCACGCAAATTCCGCCACCACGCGAGCGCGCCCCGCATGCCCCATCCGCGTGTATCGTTCGCGATTATGGGCCAAAGCGTTCACCGCCGCCGCAATCGCTGGCGGGTCGCGCGGCGCAACGAGCAAGCCAGTCACGCCATCGGCGATCAAAGCTGGAATCCCGCCGACGCGTGTGCCGATCAGCGCGCGTCCTGTCGCCATCGCTTCGAGTCCAGCGATGCTGGTGGCCTCCATCAAGGAAGGCAGCAGACAGAAATCTGCCGCGCGATAAACCTCCGGCATCCGATCGTTGGCAAGCGCACCGACCAGCAGCGCGCGCGTCGGGCCGCCGTTCGCCGCCAATTCACGCTCAATGGTGGCGCGTTCCGGCCCCTCGCCCACGAACACGAAACGCACTGCCATCGAGGTTAATCTCAGCGCCCTCGCGGCATCCGCCACGCCATTCTTCGCTACCAACCGACGCGCGATCACCACGACGATTTCATGCGGGGTGATCCCCCAATGGTGGCGCAGTTCAGCCGCCTCACCAGGCGAGAATCGCGTGTCGTCCACGCCATTGGGTATGTAGGTTGCCGGTCCCCGGAAACCCGCCGCGCGCGCGGCCGCCACGAGTTCTTCACTGGGCGCGAGCACATGATCGCAGCGGGCAATCAGACGTGCGAGTTTGCGCAGCCGCGCACCACCCGTCACGAGGGTTTGCAGAAAACCCGAGGTGTGATTGGTGAACAGCACGGGCAAGCCGGTCGTCAAGGCCGCGCGCAGCGGGCGTAAGCCATGAACATGCAAAAGATCGAACGGTTGCGCTTCAACGAGCGCGCGACACCAGCGCCCCAGCGCCCAATCCGCCATCGGCTGCGCGCGAATGAACGGCGAATAGCGGATCACCTGATCTTCACCCCCGGTCGGTGCCGGCGACGCTGGCGCGACCACCGTCACACTGGCATTGAGTTCACGTAGCGCCTGTGCGAGTCCCGCGACATGCGTGGCGATCCCGCCGATGCGCGGCGGGAATTCGCTGGT